>VBOK01000061.1 GCA_005877565.1 Nitrospirota bacterium | reverse complement strand
ACCGGCCCCTCGGGATCGGCGACGGCGTCACGATCCGCACAACGGTCAACATGATGTGCGACTGCATCGTTGAGCCCTTCGGCAACTGGGACTCTCGCCAGATGGAACTCTACGGAGAAGTGCGGGTCGACGACAAAGTGATCGGGCGTGTGGAATTCTTCCACCAGGGTCCGAAGGGCATATTCCAGGGCGACTACACGATTCCGAAGTGGCTGAAGGGCAAGGACCGGCTGACGTTACGGGTCGTCGCGTCCGATGCGGAGGGCATCAACGTCGGGTTCGACGAGATCACCTATCACCTCGTCCCCTGGGAGCAAAGTCGCGACGCCACCGGCCGCGACATCCCGCCTATCGGCAAGTAACGGGCAGTGGGGGCACCACGATCCGGCCCTGCGCGGCGTAATCGCCGACTGTCGCGTCCCGCGAAAACGAGATGTTGTAAGGGTCGGCGCTCGCCCCTGCCAGGCCAATCCATCCCGTGTACCCCGCCTCCGAAGGGACCAGCAAGAGCCCGCCGATCACGGTTTCGGTCTCTTCGAGCGTGTCGAGCATGCTGGCCTTCGTGCGATGCGGAAAGCTGTGTGCGTGGATCAGCAGCCGCCCCGGCCCCTCCAGCATGTGGACGTTGTAGCCGACGGGCCGGTCGATCCCTGGAACTCGCACGACGAGGAATCCGAGGTGGCCAGGCCAGATTTTCGAGCCCCGCAACTCCAATTGATACTCACCCGCCGGTGACTCCGCTCGACACGTGAGGAGGGTTTTGTCCGATTCACGGTACCAATGGCTGGGCGGCTTCGCCCCGCTGTTGGGTTGCGCCCGCACGTGCTCGCGCTGCGAGGAGAGGCGGTGGCCCTCCTCAGCCCAGCGGCAGGAATACTCGGCGAGCGGTTGTCCTGCCCTCTCCGCTGGCCTGCCCCCGTTCTCCTCCGCGAAGACGTCCAGGGTGGCCCGTAGCCCACTGTCTGCCGTGCGGAGGAACAGCACCCCCATATTGACGCTCTGGTCAATCCGGTACGCATCTCCGTCCTTGACGCCTTTCCCGTCGTGGACCATGAAGATGCCGGAACGGCCCCCGTCCAGAAAATGGCCGTGGAGTGGATAGAGGCTCTCCTTGCCTGCCGAGTCCAGGCGCTTGAGGAAAAAACTCTGCCGCCCTTCGTCGAAGTCGAGCGCGGAGGCGTAGACCTCCGCCGCCTCCGGCGCACGAGCGGTCGGGGTGCTGCATCCGAAGAGAAGCTGCCCCGGGCGGCCAAGCCGCGGAGGCAGCGTGGTGTCTGCTGCGGGATTGCCGGTGACGGCTGGAGGGCCGCCATGTGTCAAGGGATTAAGATGGTCGGCGGCCGCCGCTATCGTCGCCGCCCATAGCAGCCCCGCAAGCGCGATCGTGCCGATCGTAAGAAACTTGTTTGGCCTCAACAGTCGTTCGGCAGTTCGCAGCACCACGCGCCTGGGCACGAGCTTCTGCACATGGGTCAGCAGGCGGTTGCGCCATCCGGTCACGACGAAGTCCCGCCCTCGGTCCAACGCCGCGAGCGACTCGGACACCACCTCATCCGCCGTTTGCTGGTCGCCTGGCGCCCAATAAGGTTTGATGCCAGCAGTCGCCTGAAAGTCGGTGGCGGTCCGGCCTGGGCAACAGGTCTGGATCATCACACCGTACTTTTGCGCCTCCAGGGCCAGGCCAGCCCCCAAGCTCACCATGAAGGCCTTCGTCGCGGCATACAGGGAGAGATAGGGCAGCGGCAGCAAGCCGGCGACCGACGCGACGTTGATGATGGCGCCTTTGCGGCGCTCCCGCATCTCCGGCAGGAACAGGCGGACCAGCTTGGTGACCGTGAGCAGATGCAGAACTAGCATCTCTTGAATACGCGGCATCGGCATGTCCACGAATTCCCCGTACAGGCCAAACCCGGCATTGTTGACCAGGAGGTCCACGGGCTCCGTGCGGCGTCGGCGCACGTCGGCATACAAGCGCTCGGCTCCGTCCGCCTGGGCCAGGTCGAGGACGATCTCCTCGACCGCTATGCCGTGCGCCGCCCGGATTTCGTCCGCGACGCGGGCAAGCCGTGCAGCGTCGCGCGCCACCAGGTGCAGCGCATAGCCCCGCGCGGCAAGTTGGAGCGCATAGCTCGCTCCGATGCCACGCGAAGCCCCGGTGATCACTGCAAGCATGGTTCGGCACTATAGCAAAGGGCCGCGAGGCGCACAACGCTGAGGCCAGGCTGGACAAACGCCGCGGGCGTGGTTACTCTGTCACACATGAGCGTCAAATATAGAGATTACTACGAGGTCCTGGGCGTTCCTCGCGATGCAACCGCGAAGGCGATCCGGGACGCCTACCGCAAGCTCGCGCGCCAGTATCACCCCGATTTGCAAGACACGCCGTCGAAGAAGAAGGTGGCCGAGGAAAAATTCAAGGAGATCAACGAGGCCCACGAGGTCCTCGGCGATCCCGCCAAGCGGAAGAAGTACGACCAACTCGGCTCGCGTTGGAAAGACGGGATGGATTTCACGCCGCCGCCCGGCGGCGGGCGGAGCCGCGAATGGACATGGACGACGAGTGAGGGAGTCGGCGGAGACCTCGGCGGTTTCAGCGACTTTTTCGAAGCCCTGTTCGGCGGGCGCGGCGGTCCGTTCTCCGGGAGGCAACCGACCGGGGACTGGGATCGGGACGAACGTGCCGGCGGCAGGGACCAAGGCGCCGACTTGGAAGCAGAAATGGAACTGTCCCTGGAGGAGTTGGCCCAGGGAGGCACTAGGCGCGTCACGCTCACGGCCAGGGACGCGTCAGGTCACCTCCGACCCAAGCAACTCGATGTCACTTTGCCGAAGGGGGTGCGCCCGGGCGACCGCATTCGGCTCAAGGGTCAGGGCGCCACGAACGGGCGAGCGGCTCGCCCCGGCGATCTCTACCTGAAGATTCGTCTCCGGTCCCACCCGTTCTTCACGCTCCTCGCGGAGTCCCCCGATGACCTGCAGCTTGATCTTCCTTTGCTGCCCTGGGAGGCCGTCCTAGGAGCTGAGGTCATGGTGCCCGCGCTGGATGGTCCTGTCTCGATGCGCATCCCGCCAGGGAGCCAAGCAGGCCAACGCCTGCGCTTACGCGGCAAGGGGCTTCCACGGCGAGACGGTACCCGCGGCGATCAGTACGTCCGCTTCGTCCTGGTAACCCCGAAGTCCGTTGGCCCCCGCGAGCGTGAGTTGTACAAGGAGCTCGCCAAGTTGTCCACGGAAGACCCGCGCAGCGTGCTCAGCAAGGCCAAGGTGCCTGGCCGCTGATGGACGCGCTGCTGACGTTCTTCGTCACCGCGTTCGTATCTCTTTTCGTCACGCTTGACGCGGTGGGCAACGTCCCCATCTTTCTGTCCATCACGCCGCACAGCTCCGAAGCCGAGCGAGCAGCGATGGTCAGCCGCGCCGTCCTGGTTGTCTTCGTGGTGCTGGTGCTCTTCGCCGCCTTCGGCAACTTCATCTTCAAGTTCTTCGGCGTCACCATCGAGGCGTTTCGCATCGTGGCGGGGCTCCTCCTACTGAAGATCGCCTTCGACATGATGGAGGCCAAGCCGGCGCGGGTCCGCCACACGCCTGAAGAAGACGCCGAGGGGGCCCAGCGCGAGGATATCGCCATCATCCCGCTGGCCATCCCCTTGTTGAGCGGCCCCGGCACTATCTCCAGCGTGATCGCGCTCACCGGCCAGGTCGCGAAATTCCCGAAAGCGCTCCTCTCGTTCGCGCTTCTGCTGCTGGCCATCGCCCTGAACGTCCTGATCGCCTTCATCGTGCTTCGTAGCGCGACCGCAGTCACTCGCCTGCTGAAAGAGACCGGGATGCGTATTTTCACCCGCGTCATGGGCTTGATCCTGGCAGCGATCGCCGTACAGTTCATTCTCACCGGCATCAAGGAAGCCTTCCACCTGCCGGCTTGATAGCCGCGCAAGAAGCCGCTAGGATACGCGGCGATGTCGTCTATCGGTCCCCCCACCGGCATGCGCGACTGGCTGCCGCAGGACGCGCTTCTCCGCCAGCGGCTGATGGAAACCATCAGCTCGGTCTACCGGCTCTACGGATACCTTCCGATCGACACCCCGGCCATGGAAGACCTCGCGGTCCTGCTCGGCAAGGGGGGAGGAGAGAATGAGAAACTGCTGTTCAAGATCCTCAAGCGGGGCGAGAAGCTAGCCCAGGCGAAAGACGAACTGGCAGACTATGGTCTTCGCTACGATCTCACGGTGCCGCTCGCCCGTTTTGTTGCGACTCACCAAGGGAAAATTCCCAAGGTATTCCGGCGCTACCACATCGGGCCGGTCTGGCGGGCGGACCGCCCACAGAAGGGACGGTTCCGCGAGTTTTACCAGTGTGACATCGACGTGGTCGGCGGGGCTTCATCCGCGTACGAAGTTGAAATCATCACGGCGACCGAGCGGGTGCTGAATGAGCTTGGATTCAGGAAGTATTGGTTTCGCATAAGCGACAGGCGCCTACTGCCTCTCCTGCTAACTGGCTACGGCGTACCACAGAATAAGATTTCCTCGATCGCGGTCCTCCTGGATAAGCTCGACAAAATTTCTTCCATGGAGTTACATGCTGAACTGAATGAAATCCTCCAAAAGGATTCATCGCCTTGGCGAAAGTTACGGCTCTTAATTGACCGCGCTTCGACGAATGTTGACCATACCGTACTCCTTGCCACAGTGCTGGAGCATTATGAGAAACACTTCTCTGAAATTGATCCGGTCGTAAAAGTTGAGATCGATCAGATAGTTTCCGGCCTCGGTCGGATCATTAAATCCGTTCGCGCTATAAACTCTAACTCCAGGCTGATTTTCCACCCGATCCTCGTCCGCGGCATGGACTATTACACCGGCCCTATTTATGAAGCCGTTGTGGAGGGCTGTTCATCTGCGGTTTTGGGCGGAGGTCGGTATGACGATCTGATCGGCCAGCTTGCCGGGAGGAAGATACCAGCCGTGGGCTGCTCAATCGGATTTGAGCGAATTCTTTCCCTTTTACAGGAACGCGAGGCAGGCCATGCCGTGGGTTCTGTGCCGCGGGCCTTGCTTATCTGCGACGAACAAGACGCAGCCCTCCTCCAGCAGCAGGCTGAGCGACTTCGAAACGAAGGGCTCTGCATCGAGACCTACCTCGATCACGACGATGTCGGGAAACAGTTCAAGTACGCGGAGACGGCAGGGATAACCTGGGCCATCAAGCACTTCGACGCAGCTTCCTCGTCACTCACTGTCCGCTATCTCCCGGACCGCAGCGACCATTTATGGTACATTTTACAATGTGAATCATATCGGATAATTCTTTTGTATTCTGCTTAGTTACGAACATCCCCAGCCTGTGAATTCAAGATGAAAAAAAGAGCACTAGGTATTCTTCTATCCACAGGGCCAGATAACCCCAATCTTACCACCGCTATTGGGCTCTCTCACGCTGCCTTAAAGGCAGGCGTAGATGTCTATCTCTATCTTATTGACGAGGGTGTGTTGACCGTTGATGACCCTCGTTTTCAACCGTTACGTGATTCCGGATTGAAATTATTCGCCTGCGCCTATGGTGCTCAACGCCTCGGTGTGCCGAGAAAGGATGATAAGGCTACATATTGTGGTCTAGTTGTTCTTTCCAACATAGTATCCACCTGCGATCGTTTTGTTCCGCTGAATTAAATGTGTGGGATGGACCGTCCTTTTCCTAAAACGCTGATTGTGATCCAGGTAGACCCTACCAAAAGTCACCGCGCTGTAGAAGCTCTTCGCATCGCATTGGGGTTGGGTTCTCACAACGAAGGACAAGACATTAGTATCGTGCTCTGCGGCCGTGCCCCCTATCTCTTAGCTGAGGATTCAGATGACATTGTTGATGCGGAGATACTGGAAAAACATCTCCCTGTCTTTGTTGAGTGGGGGACGCCTTTCTTCATCGCGATAGATGCGGAAACACCGCATCGCTACCTTGCTGACGTTGTGACAAAGCCTATTACTACAGCGGAGATTTCCGTTGCCTTGGAATCGGCAGACCGGACCCTCATCTTCTCTTAGGAATAGGTCGATGAATCTCCATCTCCTGAAAGCCTCGCCTAATCCTCTTTCACTCCAAGTGCTTGCCTCTCAACCTCCTTCAGCCACACCCCCTGCCGTTGTCCTCCTGTCGCCAAGGAACGCCATACCGCTGTTGCCACAGTGCACAGTGTACCGTCTCACGGAGAATCCTTCACCGCAAGAAGAGAACACTCTCACATATGAGCAACTTCTTGAGATGATCTTCAAGGCAGACCGAGTTATCACTTGGTAATCACTTTTGCCCTCCTCTTTCGATGTAGGTTTAGAAAATAGGAGTAGGAGATGGTAGTGGGAATAGTGAGTGTGCATGGTGTGGACAAAACAAAAATACATTAGACGATCAACTATATGGGATGGTTCTGTGTCTGAGGAGATTAGGGGGTGACTCGGAATGTGTGCTGGGGATAGATAACCAGCGTGATGCAAAGATGGTGATCTCTGTCAGCAATGCAAGCCAGATGTGTAGGCACACGAGTGGATCTTATCCACAGGAGCGGAAAGAACTGTGGAGTTCTTAAAAATTAAGGGCTTACTGTGGATATAGCGACCATTTGGGAAACGAGCATCAGCCGGCTTCGAGAACAGGTGTCGAAAGAAATCTTTGATACCTGGTTTCAAGGCCTATCTTTAGGGGAAATCAATGAAAATGAGGCGAGGGTCAAGGTTCCCAACAGATTTTATCGCGACTGGATACGGGATCACTACCAAGGCTTGCTAGAGCAAATTCTACGGGATACGACGGGCAGGTATAACTTGCGCGTGGGCTTTGTCGTATCTGAGGCAGAGCCGCAGGAGAAAGCTGCGCCTCGTGAAAGTCTTGACCGGCCAGGGGTCACGGGAGGAACACGCGGAAGAAGAACGGGACAGATAAACGTTAGGTATTTCTTTGAAAATTTCGTTGCCGCCCCCAACAACCAACTGGCCCGTGCCGCAAGCATGAAGGTCGCCGAGTCGCCAGCAACTGCGTACAATCCGTTGCTGATCTACGGAGGCGTGGGGCTGGGGAAGACGCACCTCATGCACGCAATAGGCAATTACGTTCTCGAGCATACGGATCTCCGGATCGCGTACGTGACGTCCGAGCAGTTCACCAACGAAGTCATCAACGGTATCCGGTATGACAAGATGATTGATGTTCGCCGCCGGTACCGCAACATCGACATGCTGATGGTAGACGACATCCAGTTCATCGCCGGCAAGCAGGCGACCCAGGAGGAATTCTTCCACACCTTCAATAGCCTCTTCGAGGCCCGCAAGCAGATCGTCCTGTCAAGCGACCGATATCCCAAGGACATCCGCGAGATGGAGGAGCGATTGCGTTCCCGTCTCGACTGGGGCCTCGTGGCCGACATCCAGCCCTACCCCCTAGAGGCCCGGATCGCCATCCTCCGGGACAAGGCCGAGCGCGAGGGCATCGCTATCCCGGACGATGTCGCGTTGTTCGTGGCCACCAACATCAAGGCGAACATCCGGGAACTGGAAGGTTCGCTGATCCGGCTCGGGGCCTACGCGTCGCTGACCGGTCAGGCCATCACGCTCGAGATGGCGCAAAACGTGCTCAGGGAACTGGTCGACGAGAAGAAGCACGTGATTACGCTCGACGCGGTGCAGGAGGCCGTCGCGACGAAGTTCCACATCAAGTTGGCGGACCTGAAGTCCAAGCGGCGTACGAAGGCGCTGGTCTATCCGCGGCAGATCGCGATGTACCTGTGCCGGGAAATCACACAGCAGTCCTATCCCGAAATCGCGCGGCATTTCGGGGGCAAGGACCACACCACCGTCATGCACGCGTGCAAGCAGGTCGAGAAAGGAAAACAGAGCGATACCGGCCTGCTCGGAATACTCGAGGAGTTGAGGCGCCAGATCACCAGCGCATAAGCCCAGAAGGAGGCAGGCCGATGAAGATCAAGATTGCCAGGGACGAGTTGCTGACCGGGCTGCAGCGCGTCCAGGGAATAGTGGAGAAGCGCAATACCATGCCGGTGCTCTCCAACATCTTGCTGGAGACGAAACAGGATGGGGTTGGACTGGTGGCAACGGACCTTGAGATCGGCATCCGGGGACACTACAAAGCCGAGGTCCTTCAGGCCGGGAGCGTCACCCTCTCCGCGCGCAAACTCTACGAGATCCTCAAAGAGGTGGCGGACGGCGAGGTGACATTCACGACGCAGGAGAACAACTGGGTCCAGATCCAGGCCGGTCGGAGCCAGTTCAAAATCGTCGGGATGGCGGCGTCGGAGTTCCCGGCGCTGCCCACGATCGAGCGCGAAGGGCGCGTGGCCATTCCCGGGAGCGGGCTTGCGTCGCTGCTCCGCAAGACCCTCTTCGCGGTCGGCGACAACGACGCGCGTTACATCCTCAACGGCCTGTTGATCACGCTGCTCTCCTCCGAAAAGAAGATCACGATGAAACTGGTCGGCACCGACGGGCATCGCCTGGCGATCGCCGAAAGCGAACTGGCGAATGCAGGGACGGACCTTCCCAAAGAGGTCAAGGCCATCATTCCGCGCAAGGCGGCTCAGGAGATGCGGCGGCTGCTCGAAGAAGAGGAGGGCGAGCCGCTGCTGGGCTTCACCAAGAATCTGGTCACCTTCCAGAAGAGCGGACTGTACCTGACCTCGCGTGTCATGGAGGGGACCTATCCCAACTACCAGCAGGTCATCCCGAAGGAGAGCGCCAAGAAGGCGGTGATCGAGCGGGCTGCGATGGAGAGCGCGCTCCGCCGGGTCGCCGTGCTCTCAAAAGACAAGACGAACGCGGTCAAGCTGATGCTGCAGGCGGGCACGCTCACCCTACACACGAGCAACCCCGACCTTGGAGAGGCTACCGAAGAGGTGCCGGCGCAGTACCGCGGGGAGAGCCTGACCACCGGCTTCAACGCCCGATACATCCTCGATGCGCTGGCTGTGATGGACGGCGAGTCGGTCACCATTGAGATCAACAGTCCCTTGAGCCCTTGCCTGATGAAATCGGACGGCGACCCAGGCTTCCTGTGCGTCGTCATGCCGATGAAGATCTAGGGAGGGCCTAGCGAAGGAGGTCTATGGCCACGGACGAGACCAAGATCGAGAACGGGCCGCGCGACTCCTACGGCGCCGAGCAGATCAAGGTGCTGGAGGGCCTCGATGCCGTCCGCAAGCGCCCCGCCATGTACATCGGGAGTACCGGTCCCGAGGGCCTCCACCACCTCGTGTACGAAGTGGTGGACAACAGCGTTGACGAGCACATGGCCGGATTCGGCGAGACGATTGAGGTCACGATCCACATCGACGGCAGCCTCACGGTAGTAGACAATGGCCGGGGCATCCCGACGGGCATGCACCCCACGCAGAAGAAGTCCGCCGCCGAGGTCGCCCTCACCATGCTCCATGCCGGCGGGAAGTTCGAGGAGGGCGCCTACACCATGTCGGGCGGCCTCCACGGCGTCGGCATCTCGGTCGTGAACGCGCTCTCCGAGTGGCTGGAGATGGAGATCTGGCAGGACGGCCAAGTCTTCGAGCAGCGCTACGAGCGTGGCAAGCCCACCGCTCCTCTGAAGGTCACCGGCAAGACCAAGCGGCGCGGCACGATGATCACGTTTAAGCCGGACCCCGAGGTCTTCGAGACCAGGGAGTTCAGCTTCGACATCCTGGCCCAGCGCCTGCGCGAGATGGCCTTCCTCAACAAGGGCCTGGAGATCTCGCTCAAGGATGAGCGCAAGGAGCCGGCCAAGGAACAGGTGTTCCGCTACAAGGGCGGGATCGTGTCGTTCGTCGAGCACCTCAACGAGGCGAAGACCCCGCTGCACAAGCCCATTTACATCAGCGTCGAGAAGAGCGACTTGATCCTAGAGGTCGCCCTCCAGTACAACGACGGCTACGCGGAGAACATCTTCTCCTTCGCCAACAACATCAACACACGTGAGGGCGGCACCCACCTGGTCGGCTTCAAGGCGGCGCTCACCCGCACGATCAACAACTACGCGAACGCGAGCGACCTGCTGAAGAAAGACGCGGAGTCGCTGACCGGAGATGACGTCCGCGAGGGGCTCACCGCCGTCATCAGCGTGAAGCTGCGTAATCCCCAGTTCGAAGGCCAGACCAAGGCCAAATTGGGCAACAGCGACGTCAAGGGAATCGTCGAGGCGGCCGTCAACGAGGCCCTCGGGGCGTACTTCGAAGAGAACCCTCCGATCGCCCGCCGGATCGTCGGCAAGGCCGTCGACGCCGCGCGGGCACGCGACGCGGCCCGCAAGGCCAAGGAGTTGATCCGCCGCAAGAGCGCCCTGGACAGCGGCTCGTTGCCAGGCAAGCTCGCCGACTGCTCCGAGAAGGATCCGGCCCACAGCGAGCTGTTCATCGTGGAGGGCGACTCGGCCGGTGGCTCCGCCAAGCAGGGCCGCGACCGGCGCTTCCAGGCCATCCTGCCGCTCAAGGGCAAGATCCTCAACGTGGAGAAGGCGCGGTTTGACAAGATGCTCTCCAGCGAAGAGATCCGAGTCCTGATCATGGCTCTTGGGACTGGCATCGGGCGCAAACGCGAGGACGGGGACTCGGGTAAGGACGACAAAGAAGCCTTCGACATCTCCCGTGCCCGCTACCACAAGATCATCCTGATGACCGACGCTGACGTGGACGGGAGCCACATTCGGACGCTGCTGCTGACGTTCTTCTTCCGCCAGATGACCGAGCTCATCGAGCGCGGGTACATCTACATCGCGCAGCCACCGCTCTTCAAAGTCAAGAAGGGCAAGACCGAGAAGTACCTCAAGGATGAGGGTGCCCTCAACGAGTACCTGGCGGACCTGGCGGTCGAAGAAGTGGAGGTCTATGTGGAGAGCGGCCAGGCCTTCGTCACCGGGCGGCGCCTGCTGCCGATCCTGAAGAAGCTCATCGCCTTCGAAGGGCTCTTGGCCCGTTTCGGGAAGAAGCAGCACGAGGCGAGCATCCTGCGCGCCTTCGTGGACGAGCCGGGCCTCGACCGGGACCTCCTCAAGAATGCGGCGGCGCTCAAGAAAGCAGTGGCCAACGCCAAGAAGGCGCTGACGGCTGCCTACCCCAAAGCGCAGATCGTGCTCGACATCGCCGAAGACGAGGAGCACGAGTCCAACAAGGTCATCTGCCAGATCCAGTCGAACGGGCTGGCGCATACCATGGAAATCACCCATGAGCTGGTCGGATCGGCCAACTTCCGGGAGCTGCAGAAGCTTGCCCCGTCTGCCATCGGCCTGGGGCGGCCCCCGTACAAACTCAAGGCAAAGGGGGAGGAGAAGGAGTGCCCCGGGACGGCCGAACTGGTCCGCGCGATCCTTGAGATCGGCAAGCAAGGGATCGGGCTGCAGCGGTACAAGGGTCTCGGTGAAATGAACCCTGAGCAGCTCTGGGAGACCACGATGAACCCGGAAACCCGCACCCTGCTCCAGGTCAAGCTCGAGGACTTCACCGGCGTGGAGGACATCTTCTCGATCCTCATGGGCGACGAGGTGGGACCGCGGCGTGACTTCATCCAGCAGCACGCGCTCGAAGTGAGGAATTTGGATGTGTAGCGAAATACACGAGCGGGTTCTGTCGTCTGTGCGCCGGGGTCCTGTCGCCGAGCAGCCCGGACGTGCTCGGGCGCTTCTCGCCGTCGCAGCCCCGCGGACTCGGCTGCAAGCGCCCTCCGCTCCGCCCGTGCGCCCGCTCGTCGTCACCCCTCCACCTTCGGCGACATTGGCGGTGCCACCCGCAAGAGGATGGCAGCATCCGCATAAGGAGATAGCGCATGCCTGTTGACGAGAGACTGACGCAGGTCGCGATAGAAGACGAGATGCGCTCGTCCTATCTCGATTACGCGATGAGCGTGATCGTGGGACGCGCGCTTCCCGACGTCCGGGACGGACTCAAGCCGGTCCACCGCCGGATCCTCTACGGCATGCACGAGATGGGACTGGTCCACAACCGGGCCTACCGCAAATCCGCCAAGATCGTCGGCGAGATCATGGGGAACTACCACCCACACGGCGACGCGGCGATCTACGACACCCTCGTGCGGATGGCGCAGGACTTCAACATGCGCTATCCCTTGGCGGATGGCCAGGGCAACTTCGGTTCAGTGGACGGCGATCCTCCGGCCGCGATGCGATACACCGAGACGCGCCTCACGAAGCTTGCCGAGGAGATGCTCGCCGACATCGACAAAGAGACCGTTGACTTCCGCCCCAACTACGACGAGTCGCGCATGGAGCCGCTGGTCCTGCCGGCCAAGGCGCCGAACCTCCTTGTCAACGGTGCTGGCGGGATCGCAGTCGGATACGCGACGAACATCCCGACCCACAACCTGGGCGAGGTTGTGACAGGCCTCATCAAGCTGATCGAAAACCCGGGCATGACGGTCGAGGCGCTCATGGAGGTCATCCCGGGACCTGACTTCCCCACCGCTGGCTACATCTACGGCACCCAGGGGATCAGGGACGCCTACACGACCGGGCGCGGGCTCCTCACGCTGCGGGCGAAGGCCGTCATCGAGACCGACGAGCGCACGGAGCGCGACCGGATCGTCGTGACCGAGATCCCCTACCAGGTCAACAAGGCGAAGCTGATCGAGAAGATCGCTGAATTGATCCAGGAGAAGCGCATCGACGGCGTTGCAGACCTCCGGGACGAGTCGGACCGGGACGGCATGCGGATCGTCATCGAGCTCAAGAAGGGCGGGATCCCCCTCGTGCTGCTAAACAACCTCTATAAGCACACGCCGATGCAAAGCACGTTCGGGGTGATCATGTTGGCGCTGGTCAACAACCGCCCCGAGGTGCTGAACCTCAAGCAGATCCTGGAGGCCTTCATCGAGCACCGGCGCGAGGTCGTGCTTCGCCGGACTGCGTATGACCTGCGTAAGGCGGAAGAGCGGGCCCACATCCTCGAAGGCCTGAAGATCGCGCTGGACAACCTGGACGCCGTGATCGCCCTGATCAAGCGATCGCACTCGCCGGAGGAGGCCCGCACCGGCCTCTCGCGGCAGTTCCGCCTGACGGAGATCCAGGCCAACGCCATCCTGGACATGAAGCTGCAACGCCTCACACAGCTCGAACGCGAGAAGCTCATCCAGGAGTACGAGGAGACCATCAAGAAGATCGCCTACCTCAAGTCCGTGCTGGCCTCCGAGGCCTTGGTCCGGCAGCTCATCAAGGACGAGCTCCTGTCCCTCAAGGAGGAATACGAGGATGAGCGGCGGACCCTCATCGTGCCGGAGGAGGCCGAGATCAACATCGAGGACCTGATCGCGCAGGAAGAGGTGGTGGTGACCATCTCCCACGCCGGCTACATCAAGCGCAATCCCGTCTCCCTCTACCGGGCGCAGCGGCGCGGCGGCAAGGGGAAGATTGGGATGGGGACTAAGGAGGAGGACTTCGTCGCGACCCTCTTCACGGCCTCGACACACGACTACCTCCTGTTCTTCACGGATGCCGGGAAGGTGTACTGGCTGAAGGTGCACGAGATTCCCGAGGCCGGCCGGGCCGCCAAGGGCAAGGCGATGGTCAATCTCCTCGCCCTTTCCGGGGACGAGAAGGTGACGGCCACCCTGCCTGTCCAGGAGTTTCGCGAAGACCGTTACGTGGTCATGGCGACGCGGATGGGTACCATCAAGAAGACGGAGCTGTCTGCGTACAGGAATCCGCGCCAGGGCGGGATCATCGCGCTGACGCTGGATGAAGGCGACAAGCTGATCGGCGTGGAGATCACGGACGGCCAGCGAGAGATTTTGCTCGGCACCCGCGATGGGATCGTCATCCGCTTCAAGGAAGAGGACGTCCGGCCGATGGGCCGCACCGCCCACGGCGTGCGCGGCATCACCCTGGACGAGGGGAACTACGTGATCGGCATGGAGACGATCACCCCTGATTCCACCACGTCCATCCTCACGGTCACGGAGCGCGGCTACGGCAAGCGCACGCTCGTGAGCGAGTATCGGCTCCAGGGCCGGGCCGGCAAGGGCATCATCAGCGTCAAGGTGACCGAGAAGAACGGGCCCGCGGTCTCGTTCCATCAGGTCCGCGACGGGGACGAGATCATGGTCATGACGGCCGAGGGCAAGATCCTCCGCACCCGCGTGGACGACGTGCGCGAGATCGGCCGTAACGCGCAGGGGGTGCGGCTGATCGACATGACAGAGACCGACCGTGTTGTGGGTGTGGCCAAGCTGGCCGAGTCGCCAGGCGAGGGGCCCGGCGAGGGCGGCGGCGCGGGTTCGAACGGAGACGAGCCCGACCCCGCCATCGGGAACAATGGAGGTTGAGCAGTCCAAGAAACCCCTCGACCCCCTTGTCAAGACTGCGCTCACGCTCTGCATCGGCTTGATCGTCATTACCGTGGTCGGCATGATCCTGACCGCGCCGGACCGCTCCATCCCCCCCTATAGCGTGATGGCCCAGCAGGGAGAGATCGTGACCGTCAACGTGCCGCCCAGCACGACGGACCCTGAGATCGAAGCGCTGCTCGTGCGGTTCCAGACCGTGGGCCACGGCGACCGCAAGCAGTTCGCGCGTCTCAAGATCAAGCCCACTACGCCCGGCGATCCGGCTGGCCTCTACCAGCGCGTGACGATCTATGTGTTCGACAATCCAGGCCTGTCGGAAGAAGCTTCGCTGAAAGAGTATCTGCGCGGCAGGGATCCGCTGGCCCGGGCCGGCTTCGAACGTGCCGTGCGAGGGCTGTATCGTCTCGCGGCCGACACGGAGCTTGGCGTCATGGGATTCGTGCCGGAATCGGGCGCAAAGGGCGAGAGGCCATCCATGGGCGTGCGCATCCTCTTTCAAGGCAAGGCGGGAACGAGCTAGGAGGATGCCGATTTCTCAAGCAGGGCACGGAGCCGCGCTTGGAGGGCCGGATCGTGGACTGGTTGGACGGCCGCCTCGATCGAAGCCTGCACGTCATCAGGCACGGTGGCCCTTGTCTTCGTCGTGGTTGGAGGAGGTTGGGCCGAAGCGCTTGCTTCGACTTCAGGAGCAGGCGGTGTTCCTGCGCGTAAGACGATGTCGGTGATGGCGTCACCGCCGGCGCACGACGAGAGCTTCGCCAGGAGCTCCGGTTTCAGGAACCGGAGCTGCTGCAGCCAGACCGAGTTCTCAGCGACCAGGTAGAGTTTTCGGTGGCGGATGGATTCGGGCCAGGTATGGTGTCCGATGTGCTCGCCGACGATCTCGGGCCAGTGCTGCTGGAGCGTGTACTCCAGCATGCGGGACTCCATCCCGTGACTTTTGAGAAGCTGGCCGAGGACATCCGGGATCGCGATCAAGCCGGGACGCTTGGCCATGGAGTTATCGTAGCCCGTTGCTGCATGCCCGTCAAGACGGAGGAGGCCGCCATGAAGATGAAGACCCTGTTCGACAACTCGCTCTTCGAGGAATTCATGGGGCAAGCCCTGGAGAAATTCGAGCAGCACCTGAAGAACGAAGGGATCAAGCAGAA
>VBOK01000219.1 GCA_005877565.1 Nitrospirota bacterium | reverse complement strand
GGAGGGACGTCGAGGGCGGCGGCGGGCGAAGCAGCGCCGCCGACGGCCATGGCCACCAGCAAGAGAGCACGAAGCACTTAGAACTTCACGTCTGGCGGCTTCGACACGGCCTTCTCATCGGCTACCGTGAAGTTCGGCTTCACATCCATGCCGAGGAGATATTTTGCGGTCAAATTGGTGGGGAAGTAGCGCACCATCTTATTGAATTCGGCCACCTTGTCGATGTAGCGCTTCCGGGCCACGGTGATCCGATTCTCGGTGCCTTCCAACTGGCTCTGGAGGTCGCGGAAATTCTCGTTGGCCTTGAGGTCGGGATATTTTTCGACGACCACCATCAGCCGCGCGAGCGCCGAAGAGAGTGCGCCCTGGGCCGCCTGAAACTTCTGGAACGCGTCGGGGTCCTTCAGCAATTCCGGTGTGGCCTTGATGCCGGCCACCTGCGCGCGGGCCTGGGTCACGGCCGTCAACGTTTCCTTCTCATGCGAGGCGTAACCCTTGACGGTCTCGACGAGGTTGGGGATCAAGTCAGCCCGCCGCTGGTACTGGTTGAGGACCTCGCTCCACGCGGCCTTGATGTCCTCGTCGAGCCCCTGGAGATCGTTGTACCCACAGCCCGGCGCGGCGAAGAGGATGATGACCAGCAGCGCGGTCGTCACATGATGTCGAGCATGCATTGCAAGCCTCCTTGATGAGGGATGAACGGCAGGTTCAGTAGGAAAGCCTAGCAGGATATCCAGAGAAGTCAACCATGTCGTCAACGAGGGCTTTCCTGTGTTAGTGTGAGAGTGCTGCGAAACTGGAGGGCGGATGGGCGATTTCAAGCTCGTCGCAGACTTCAAGCCGGCAGGGGATCAGCCGCAGGCGATCGACGCCCTCGCTGAGGGCGTCGATCGCGGGTTGCCCCATCAAGTATTGCTCGGGGTCACCGGGTCCGGCAAGACCTTCACCCTGGCCAACGTGATCGAGCGTGTCCAGAAGCCCACGCTGGTCATCGTCCACAACAAGACGCTGGCGGCCCAGCTCTATCGCGAGTTCCAGGGCTTTTTCCCGGAGAACGCGGTGGAGTACTTCGTCAGCTACTACGACTACTACCAACCCGAAGCGTACATTGCCTCCACCGATACGTATATCGCCAAAGACGCCTCGATCAACGACGCCATCGACCGGATGCGGCACGCGGCAACCAGCTCCCTGTTCGAGCGTGACGATATCATCATCGTGGCGTCGGTCTCCTGCATCTATGGCCTGGGCTCGCCCGAGGTGTATCACGGCATGCTGCTCTATGTGGAAGAAGGGATGGACATCCGGCGCGAGGCCATCCTCAAGAAGCTGGTGGAGATCCAGTACCAGCGCAACGATACGGACTTTCACCGGGGGACCTTCCGCGTGCGGGGCGACGTGGTGGAGATCTTTCCGGCCTCGTCCGAGGATCAGAGCCTGCGCATCGAGCTTTTTGGCGAGCAGGTGGACGCCATCCATGAGATCGACCCGCTGACGGGGAAGTCGCTCCGCCGTCTCTCCAAAGTCGCGGTCTACCCCAACACGCACTACCTGATCCCGCCGGACCGGTTCGACCGCGCGCTCAGCGGGATCGAGGCCGAACTGGACGAGCGGATCGCCTCCTTCAAGCGGAACGGCCAGTTGCTGGAAGCCCAACGCATCGAGCAGCGCACGCGGTTCGACCTGGAGATGATCCGGGCGATGGGGTACTGCCACGGGATCGAGAACTATTCGCGGCACTTGAGCGGCCGGCAGCCGGGCGAGCCCCCGCCGACGCTCCTCGATTACTTCCCCAAGGATTACCTCTTGATCGTGGATGAGTCCCACGCGACGATCCCGCAGGTGCAGGGCATGCACGAGGGGGACCACTCGCGGAAGAAGAGCCTGGTGGAGTACGGGTTCAGGCTGCCGTCGGCGTTCGACAACCGGCCGTTGAACTTCGCTGAATTCGAGCAGTGCGTCAATCAGGCGATCTATGTGTCGGCCACCCCCGGCCCCTATGAGATGGAAAGAGCCGGAGGTCGCGTGATTGAGCAGATCATTCGGCCCACGGGCCTGATGGACCCCGAGATCGCGGTGCGGCCGGCCAAGGGGCAGGTGGACGCCCTGTTGGGAGAGATCAAAGCCCGGGTGTCGCGCGGAGACCGGGTGCTGGTCACGACGCTCACCAAGCGGATGGCCGAAGACCTGACCGAGTACTACCACGACCTTGGCGTCCGGGTGCGGTACCTTCACTCGGACATCGACACGCTGGAGCGCACCGAGATCATCCGCGATCTGCGCCGCGGGGTGTTCGATGTGCTGATCGGCATCAATCTCTTGAGGGAAGGTCTGGACATCCCCGAGGTCTCGCTGGTGGCGATTCTGGATGCGGATAAGGAGGGGTATCTCCGGTCCGAGCGCTCCCTGATCCAGACGGCCGGCCGCGCGGCCCGCAACGTGAACGGCGCGGTCATCCTCTACGGAGACATCATGACCGAGTCCATGAAGCGGACGATCGAGGTGACGACGCGCCGCCGCTCATTACAGGAAGAGTTCAATCGGGAGCACGGCATCACGCCAGAAACGATCAAGAAGGGCATTCCGAAGACGTTGTACGAAGTCTCGGAGAGCGACTACGTGACCGTGCCCATCGCTGCTGAGGAGGTGCCGGCCTATCGGTTCGACGGCAACCTGGGTCCGGTGTTGAAGCGCCTGGAGGCGGAGATGAAAGTCGCAGCCAGGGAGCTGGCCTTCGAGCGCGCGGCGCAAATCCGCGACCAGATCAAGACCCTCAAGCGCCAGGCGCTGGAATTGGGAATCAAAGAGTAGGGGCAACCCTCTGTGGTTGCCCATCAATCTTCTTCTGTAGGGGCACGGCGCGCCGTGCCCTCCTTAGCCCGTAGGGGCGGGGTTGATCCCCGCCCCTCTTCCACAAGGGGGGAGGGGATGAGATGTGACTTCTGCAAGATTTATTGAGACGGCAGGGTGAAGGGGGCCTAACTCTGACCCCTCCGTTCCAGATTTTCGACGCGCTGGCGGAGGTGGTCGTAGGAACTGCGAATGAGGGCGTGTGTCTCCTCGAACTTGCGGTCGAAATATTCCCGTTCCTGCATATGCTGAACTTGGATGTGCATGGCGAGGCCTTCGGCCACTAGCTGAAGCTCATGGCGGAGGCCTTCGACCAGCACTCCGGTGTGCCGCTTCACTTCGTCAAAGCGTTGATCATGCAGATCTAGTCGTTGCTCAACTCGGCCAAACCGTTCATCAAGATACTGTACAAGTTCCTGATCCATGGCTCCCCCGCGAGTGAAAAGATTAGGCTGATCGGTTCTTCTTGTCAATGAGACACTGCCGGTTGAGGATAGGTAAAAAATGACAATGGCCCCTTCACCCGCACCCTCTTGTATATGGAGGGTGACTTCATGAATG
>VBOK01000228.1 GCA_005877565.1 Nitrospirota bacterium | reverse complement strand
GAAGCGCGCGGGCCAGTTCGAACTGGACTATCGGGCCGTCAGCCACGACCTGGGCTTCTTCCTGGCGGCTTACGGCCTGGCGCTGCTCGTGTCGGTCGTGCCGTCACGGGCCTTGCACTATGCGGCGGCTGTCGGGCTTTTGCTCATGTATGGGTGGTATGTCAGGATTCACGTGACGAGCGGCAAGGTCAGCGAGCTGGAGCTCGATCCCCTGTACTTCTCGCGTCGGGCCGGCCGGCCTGCGACCGCCCTGATCGTGACGCAGGTCGTTGCCGGGCTGGGGCTGCTCATCGGGGGCGCGCACCTGTTCGTCCACGTCGTCAAGGATGCCGCGCTCGGCCTGGGCGTCTCGCCGCTCGTCCTGGCTCTCATCGTCGCGCCGATCGCGACCGAGATGCCAGAGACGATGAACAGCTTCTTCTGGGTCTATCAGAAGAAGGACACGTTGGCGGTGGGGAACATCACGGGGGCGATGGTGTTCCAGGGGACGTTTCCGGTGTCGGTGGGCCTGGTCGGCACCGGCTGGAACCTGGATGCGGGCGCCATGCTGAGCATGGGGCTGCCGCTTGTCGGGACGACGCTGTGCCTGGCCCAGATCCGGAAGACCGGGCGATGGGCCCCGCGCATCGTGCTGTTGTCCGTCATGCTGTATGCTGGGTACATGGGTTACCTGGTCTTGCGATGAGTCGACGCGGTCAGACGAATGGCGAGAGGGTCTTCGCGGAGGATGCCGCCGCGCGCGAGACGCGGATGATCTTGTGGATCATCCTCGGCTTGAACTGGGGGGTGGCGGCGGCGAAGCTGATTTACGGCCTGATGACCGGCTCCATCGGCATGCAGGCCGACGGCATCCATTCCTCGTTTGACGGCATGTCAAACGTGATTGGGTTGTTCGCCCTCTGGGTGGCCTCCTACCCTCCGGACGCGCGCTATCCCTACGGCCACAAGAAGTACGAGACCTTTGCCGCGGCCGCCATCGGCCTGCTGCTGTTCGGGACCTGCCTGTATATCCTTCGCAACAGCTACCTCCATTGGCGCGAGTCCGTCGTGCCGCAGGTGACCGGACTCAGCTTTGCCATCATGCTCGGGACGATGGCCGTCAACTGGGGGGTCATGATGTGGGAGCGCCGGCGCGGGGAAATCCTGAAGAGCGAGATCCTGGTGGCCGACTCTCTCCATACGGCCAGCGACATTCTCTCGTCCCTGTCGGTCCTGATCGGCCTCGCGGCGGTCGCCATGGGCTATCCGCTCCTGGACCCGATCGCCGGCGTGGTCATTGCGGGCTTCATCGGCCACACCGGCGTGCTAGTGCTCAAGGAAGCGTCGCGGTCGCTCTCCGACCGGGCGCGTCTGGATGCCGACGCGATCCGCAAGGTCGCGCTCACCGTGCAGGGCGTGCGCTGCTGCGACGAGATCCGCACGCGAGGGCTCGCTCGGCACGTCTTCATGGACCTGTGCATCCACGTGGACTCGGCCATGACGATCGCCCGCGCGCACATCGTCGCGCACGACGTGGAGGACAGGCTCAAGCAGGTGTTCCCCGGCGTGGCCGAGGTGGTCGTGCACGTCGAACCAGAAGACCATGGATGAGACGCATCTGCGTGCATTGATCGGAGAACGCCATCCGGTCACTGCTCCAGCCGCCCTCCGCCGTACCGAAGCCTATCTCACGAAACAGTTCACGCTCTTGGGGCTGGACGTCTCGACTCACCCGTTCAAGGCGCTGGGTAGCACCTACCGCAACGTCATCGGCACAATGCTACCGCAGAAAGGGGACAGTCCCCATGCAGAAGGGGGACTGTCCCCATCGCCGTTGATCATCGCGGCGCACTACGACACGGTCGAAGCATCACCCGGCGCCGACGATAACGCCAGTGCGCTGGCGGTGTTGCTCGAGGTCGCCCGCAGTCTTCGTGGCGTTCCGCTGGCCGGAAGCGTCCGCTTCATCGCGTTCTGTTTGGAAGAGGAAGACCTGTTGGGCAGCCTGGCCTACACCTCGTCTCTCCAGGCCACCAACGAGGAAATCTGCGGCGCCATTGTCCTGGAGTGTGTCGGCTACGCGCGTTCCGAGGAGGGCTCGCAGCAGAAGCCGCCAACGGGATGGGGCGCGTCTTGGCGCGCCTGGGGTGGGCGGGTGCAAACGATGCCGATCGCCGTGCCGACCGTGGGCGATTTTCTCGGGATTGTGGGAAACGTCGCTTCCGCGCACTTGGTCAAAGCAGTGGAAGCTGCTGCCAACCAGGCTGTGCCGAATCTCAGGACGATCTCGCTCGTGGTGCCCGGTAACGGCGAGCTGCTGCCGGACACGCGGCGCAGCGACCATGCGGCCTTCTGGCATCACGGCTATCCGGCGGTGATGCTCACCGATACGGCCAACTTCCGCAACCCCCACTACCACCAGTCGACCGATACCATCGAGACGCTGAACCTGGCGTTCATGGAGCAGGTCGCCCGCGCCGTCACCGCCGCGACGATCCGATTGTGCGGAGCGCCGCTGACAGTATGAGGCGCAGGACGTTCTGGATCGCTGCTGCGCTCGGAGTCCTGCTGCTGGCACCGGGGTGCAGCGACGGCTTCGATGGCTCCCCTGACAGCGATCCCTTCGTCAGATCCCACGCGCCAAACGGAGCGTGACCGGATGGTCGAGCGCCAGATCGTGGCGCGCGGCGTCAAGGACACGGCGGTGCTCAGAGCGATGCGTCAGGTGCCGCGTCACCTGTTCGTGCCGGTCTCCTATGCGCCGCAGGCTTACTGGGACGGGCCGCTGCCGATCGGCCACGGCCGTTCTGGACAGGCCTCATCGCTGGTTCTATTGATCCATCCTGACGCATGATCCGCGTCCGAATGTTAAGTGGGGCACGACATCTACTCCACGAACAGACGTTTGTCACGGAAGTGAGACAAATCTGGAAGAAGCAGAGAGATGCCTTGGTCTGCTAATTCGTACTGGAGGTTTGGTTGATCGGACCGACGGGCGAGCATCCTGGAGCCTGCTCGAAAGAATTCCACCGACTGGCTCACATACCCAGCCGTCAAGATAATTGACCCGACACTGGAAGCTCGACTGCTGCTTGCTTCACGTCCATCCGTCGGAGACACCTTGCTGGCTCTGAGCGCCGTAAGTCTGTCAAGCCACTCGACCATCACACTTCGGTCTACTGCGGCATGAACGGGTGATTGGATTGTCCACCCCCCGTCGCTGCTTGCCTGAAGATGAATTGACAATGTGCCTTGTCTCACTTCGATGGTATGCAACGGATCCTGCACAAGGGGGACTACACGCAGATCCAGCAGTTCGCTGGGGCTCTGCGGGAGCCGCAGAATCTCCTTCTGAGGGATGAGCACAATCTGTTCGTTCTGTGAGCTCTGCGCGTA
>VBOK01000227.1 GCA_005877565.1 Nitrospirota bacterium | reverse complement strand
CGGCGAAGGAGTACCTCCGCAGCCCCATGAAATCGATGGACGTTTTGCCGAGGATCTCAAGCATATCCGCCTCTAGATGCTGAGCCGTTCCATCCGCCCCCGTCGGTTGAGCAGGTCATAGATGACCTTCGTCCCCACCAGAGCCGTAAAGAGGTTGATCGCGATGCCCAAGCACAGGGTGACGGCAAATCCCTTGATTGGGCCGGTGCCGAACAAGAACAACGCGAACCCCGTGATCAGCGTGGTCACATGCGAGTCCACAATAGTCAGGAACGCCTTATCATAGCCGGCGTCCACGGCTGGCCGGACCGGCTTGCCCGTCCGCAGCTCCTCCCGGATCCGCTCCAAGATCAGCACGTTCGAGTCCACCCCCATCCCGATAGTCAGGATGATACCGGCGATGCCCGGCAGGGTGAGGGTGGCATTGAGCCCGGCGAGGGCGCCGACCAAACAGACAAGGTTCAGCATGAGGGCTAAATCCGCGATGGCGCCAGACAGCCGGTAATAGACCACCATGAAGAGGACCACCAGAGTGCCGGCGATCACGGTCGACCGAACGCCCTTTTCGATGGAGTCCCGTCCCAGCGAAGGCCCGACCGTCAGGTCCTGGATGATCTTCACCGGAGCCGGCAAGGCGCCTGCCCGGAGGATGATGGCCAGATCGTTTGCCTCCTCCGTGGAGAAGCTGCCAGTGATCTGGGCCCGGCCCCCACCAATCCGCTCTTGAATGACCGGCGCCGAATAGACCGTGTTGTCCAAGATGATGGCCATGCGCTTCTTGACGTTATCCGCCGTGATCCGTTCAAACAGCTTGGCGCCGGTGCTGTCGAAGGTCACCGACACGTAGGCTTCCTGGAACTGACCGATCGCCACACGGGCATCCGTCAACACATCGCCCGTCAGGACCGCTCGTTTCTTGACCAGATACGGGGTCTTCATCACCCGCCCAGTCTGCTTGTCCACGTGACGCTCAAAGAGGATCTCATCCTCGGGAGAGATTCGCGGCCCGAACTCCTTCAGGACCTCCTCTTCCTTCCCTGCAGGAACCCGACTCGGCAGCTCGCGCGCGAGCTTATGGTCCTCATCCAGCATCTTGAATTCCAGCAAGGCCGTGTTCTTGATTAGGGCCTTGGCCCGCGCTGGGTCTTTCACGCCAGGCAACTGCACGACGATCTGCCGAAGGCCCTGTTGCTGGATCAGCGGCTCGGCCACGCCGAATTGGTCCACGCGGTTCCGGACGGTTTCGAGGGCCTGGCTGATGGCCGCCTTCTTGATCCGCTCGGCTTCGTCTGGTTTTAGGGCAAGGACCAGCGTGCGATCGCCTGACGACCGTCCGCTCAGTATCGGGAACTGATCGTCGGTCAGGTTCAGGACAGCGTCCTTGGCCTCCGGCGTCGAGAGCGCGACCGTGATCTCGGTCGGGCCGGTCCGCTTGACGCTCTCCACCTGGAGCTTCTTCTCGGCGAAGAGCTCCGTCATGGTCGTGACGTCTCGATCCAGCTTGATCTCGATCGCGCGTTCGGCCTCCACTTCCAGCACCAAATGGATGCCGCCCTGCAGGTCGAGGCCAAGCGTGATGCCCTTGTTGGGCAAGTACTGTTTCCACCACTCCGGCATGGCGGAGAACAGCGGCGTGGAGGGCAAAAAGAGCACCACCGACATGAGCACCGTGAGGCTCAATAGAATCACGCGCCCCGCGACGGGTTTCATAGACGGTGCCCGTCAGTCATCTGCTTCATCCCCGCGCACTCGGAGAATATGGTCCCGGGCAACCTTGATCTTGGCGTTCTCGGCCACCTGCAAGGTCACGGTCTCTTTGCCGACGTTTGTCACCGTCCCCCAGATCCCCCCGGTCGTCACCACCTTGTCTCCCTTCTTGAGCTGGCTGATCAGGGCCTGATGCTTTTCGCGCTGCTGCTTCTGCGGCCGGTAAATCACAAAGTAAAAGATGACGACGATCAGCACGAACATCGGCAGCATCTGGGCGAGCTGCTCCCCAACCGACGGCGCGGGCGTCGGAGCGGGGGCTTGCGCGAGGGCGAGCAGGAACGCGTCCCTCATGTCTGGCACGTCTCTCGGTACGCATAAAACTGGGCTCGAAATTCGGCCAGCCGTCCTTGACGGACCGCGTCCCGCAAGCCGGTCATCAAGGTCGCGAAGTAATGGAGGTTGTGCAGGGTATTGAGACGAATCCCCAGCATCTCTTTTGCCAGGAAGAGGTGGCGCAGGTACGCCCGCGAATAGGAACGACAGACCAGGCAGGAGCAGATCGGATCCACCGGCGATTCGTCCCGCGCATACTGGGCGTTCTTGATCAACACCCGGCCAAACGAGGTGAACAGCCAGCCCGTCCGGCCATGACGGGTGGGCATGACGCAGTCGAACAGGTCCACACCGTGGGCGACTCCTTCGATGAGGTCTTCAGGCGTGCCCACCCCCATCAAGTACCGTGGGGCGGACTCCGGCAACTCGGCCACCGCCGCGTCAAGCGCGGCGCGCATCACCTCTTTGTCCTCCCCCACGCTCAAGCCGCCGAGCGCATACCCGTCGAACCCGATCTCCACCAACGAGACGGCCGCCCGCGCGCGCAAGTCCGGATAATGCGCTCCTTGGACAATGCCGAAGAGCAATTGATCGGACCGGCGACGCGCATCCCGACTGCGCCGCGCCCATTGCGTCGTTCGCAGGAGCGCAGCTTCAGCAGCGTCCTCCGCCGCGGGATACCGCAGGCATTCGTCGAGGGTCATGGCCACATCGGCGCCGAGCGATTCCTGTACCTCGATCACACGCTCGGGCGTCAGATGATGCAGCGAGGGCCGCCCAGTTCCGCGATCAGCTGATGGCCGGGCCGGAGGTAGAGATGATAGGCGTTGCAGAGGACCATCTCAAAACCGAGCCCGGTGAGGTCTTCGGAGGAGAGCCCTTTGACCGTAGCCTGGGAGCCCACCGGCATGAAGGCCGGGGTCTGGACCACGCCGTGCGCGGTCCAGAGCTCGCTGACACGGGCCCGTGAATGCCCCTCCCTCTGCAGGACCCGAAATCCGTGGGCGAGCATCACATCCTTTCGGGGGCGGACACGCCGAGTATACCCAAGCCGTTTTGGATCACGGCCTGGACGTTGCGGAAGAGACAGAGCCGGGCCGCAGTCAGAGCCGGCGTCAACGTTTCCCGTTTCCGTTCCTGATCGGCCTCATGGGCAGACGCTTTGAGATTATCCTGGTTGTCTAACTCTTGTTCCAGGGCGGGCGGGAGAATCCGGTGCTTGTAGTAGTAGGCATGGAGACGGGCGGCAAGGTCTTGAAGGTAATAAGTCAGCCGATGCGGCTCGAGCGCCTGTGCGCTCGATTCTATCAAGGCGGGATACTCCGCCAAGGGCTTGATCAACTCCAGGTCATCCGGCGAACTCAGCACGCTCCAGTCCACCTCGCTTGTGCGCTGTACAGGGACTCTCCGCTCGGCGGCGACCCGGAACAGACTGGCGACCCGTGCATGGGCATACTGCACGTAGTAGACGGGATTCTCCGCGGACTTCTGCTTGGCCAGCTCCAGGTCGAAATCCAACTGGCTATCGGCACGCCTGGTCAGGAAGATGAACTTCGCGGCATCTGCGCCGACCTCTTCAATTACCTCCCGCAAGGTGATGAGCTCGCCCGCTCGCTTCGACATCGTCACGCGCCGACCGCCGCGCAGCAAGTTCACAATCTGCACCAGGATCACTTTCAAACGGTCCTTGGGGTAGCCAAAGGCCTCCACCACCGCCTGCATGCGGGGAATGTAGCCATGATGATCGGCCCCCCAAATATTGATCAGCAGGTCATAGCCGCGCGCCAGCTTGTCGCGATGATAGGCGATATCGGATGCGAGGTAGGTGTACTCGCCGTCCTGTTTCCGGACCACACGGTCCTTGTCGTCGCCGAACGTCGTAGACCGGAACCAGAGGGCACCGTCCTGCTCGAAGAGATACCCATGTTGTCTCAACCAATCGAGAGCCTGTGTGACCGCCCCTGAATTGAATAGCTCCTTTTGTTCGCTAAACCAGCGATCGAATCTGAGGTTGAACGCCTGCAGATCAGTCTTGATGTCATTCAGTAATTGTGACGATGCCCATTCGGCCACTTCTGAATTGGTTAATCCGGTTCGCAAAACACCAGCTTGTTGCTTTTCCTGTAGCTGTTTTGCAAGATCGACGATATATGCGCCCTTATAGCCATCCTCAGGAGCACTAGTCGGATTTTGCACCGCCGTCACCGAGGCAGCCATGAGATGTACTTGCCGGCCGGCGTCGTTGATATAGTACTCGGTGCTGACATTGTAGCCCGCGCTACGGAGCAAGTTGGCCAGCGCCCCGCCGACGGCGGCGCCGCGCCCGTGCCCCATGTGCAGCGGTCCCGTGGGATTGGCGCTCACGAACTCCAGCAGCACCCGCTGGCCACGTCCCAGCGTCGACCGTCCGTACTGCTCCCCCTGCGCTTCGATCTCTGCTAGAACCCGGAACCACAGCTCCCGCTTGACCGTCAGATTGATGTAACCGGGGGGCGCTACCTCGATACGCTCCAGCACTTCCGAGCGTAAGCGCAAGCGCCCGGCGATGATCTCGGCGATCTCCTGGGGAGCCCGATGCTCCGTGGCCGACAGGTTCATGGCCACAGTTGTGGCGAGATCGCCCCAAG
>VBOK01000226.1 GCA_005877565.1 Nitrospirota bacterium | reverse complement strand
CTCTCGGAGGCTTTGATCCCGAAGGGCAAGGGGTACGATTTCAATCAGGCGCTCATGGACTTCGGCGCCCTGGTCTGCACGGCGCGCGACCCCTATTGCCTGCTCTGCCCAATGATGGACTTTTGCAAGACCTATCCGTTTACAGCGGGAGGGGGCTCCGCAGACGCCCCTCCCGGGCCCTCACAGCCTGATCGCTAATGGCCATCGCGGAGCCAGTCCAAGTCGCTGCAGCGCTGATTTTGCACGAAGGGCGCTATCTGCTCACGAGGCGTAAGGCCGATGTCCATTTGGGCGGACTCTGGGAGTTTCCGGGAGGAAAGCGAGAGCCTGGCGAATCGCTGGAGGAATGTCTGTGCCGGGAACTGCGAGAGGAGTTGGGCATCGAGATCACCGCACCGGCGCCGTTCCAGGTCATCCGCCACGCGTACCCGGAGAAGACAGTCGAGCTGCATTTCTTCCGATGCACGATCAAGGACGGACATCCTCGTCCCTTGGGCTGCGAAACCCTGCAATGGGTGCCGCCGGAAGAGTTGGCCCGGATGCCCCTGCCGCCCGCCGACCGGCCTCTGGTGGACGCACTCATTTCGCTTCGAGCTGCGAAATAGTTTGATCAGGCTATGGAGTTCCCCATCGACGCTAAGCTCAAGGATGGCACGCCTATCCAACTGATCCTGGCTGACCACAGGGACAACGAGCCGCTGCGCCGGCTGTTCGAGATCATCATCGAAGAAGGCGCCTCCTACCCCCACGATCGGCCTCCTGACGAGGACGACTTCCTGGAGTACTGGTTCAAAGGCAAAAGCACCATCGTCGCCTATCCACAGAGAAGCCCTCACGGCCCCGACCTGCTCGGTGCCTTCTATCTAAAACCCAACTGGCCGGGCCGGGCGCGCCACGTCGCCAATGCGGGGTTCATGGTAGCGCCCCAGTGGCGTAACAAGGGGCTGGGCTGGCTCTTGGGGGCCGTAATGTTGCAGTATGCGACGGAACTTGGGTATCGGAGCGTGATCTTCAACCTGGTCTTTGCGGAGAACCAAGTGGCCCGGCGCCTGTGGCGGAAGCTTGGGTTCTCCGAGCTGGCGGTCCTCCCCGGTGCGGTGCTGAAGAATGATCGGACCTACCAGGACGCGATCATCATGTGGAAGTCCTTGCTCCCATGAAAGTGGTGCTGGACATCGAGACGATCCAGCCTCTCAAAGAGGAATGGGCGGCCCTTGCGGGGGTGGACCTGGCCGCGCAGGATGACCTTCTGGAGGCCGGAGAGGCAGCCCGCCAGGAGAAGGAGTTCGAGCGAGCGGCGTTCGACGGGACTTTCAGCCGCATCATCTGTATCGGAGCGATTGCCTTCTCGGATGACATGGCGCCGCAAAAAGCGGTCGCCTGGTACGGTGGTCAGGAGAAGAAGCTGCTCCAGCAATTCTGGGACTGGATCGGCAAGTGCCGGCCGAGCCTTTTCATCACCCATAACGGTCTCGGCTTCGACCTGCCCTTCCTCAGGAAACGGTCCATCATCCATCAAGTCAAGCCGACCGTGGAGACCCCCCTGGCCAAGTACCGCACGGAGCCGGTATATGACACTCTGGCGGTCTGGAGCAACTGGGAGTCGCGGGGCTGGGTGAAGCTGGACGTGCTGGCGCGCGCGCTGGGGGTGGAGACCAAGTCCGGATCGGGGCGGCAGGTCGCCGAGATGTGGCACGCCGGGCGCGGGAAGGAGATCGCCGACTACTGCCTTCAAGACTGCTACGTGACCTACGCCTGCTACTCGAAGATGACGTTCAAAGAGCCGCTACCATCCGAGCGAGTGCTGATGAACAAAGACCTGATTGAGGTCGTATAGGCGGGTCCTGTCGCCGAACAGCCCAGACGTGCTCAGGTCCATTTCGCCGTCGCAGCCCCGCAGACTCGGCTGTATAGCCCTTCCGCTCCGCCAGAGCGCCCGTTTCGGCGTCACCCGCCTGAATTACCAAGTTCTAAGCCTTGGGGTAGACCTGCAGGAAGGGATGGACTTCGTAGCGGGCGAAGACGCCCTGGGTGACGTAGGGATCGCCGGACGCGAAGGCTTTGGCTTCTTCCAGGGAGTCGGCTTTGATGACGATCAGGCTGCCGGCGCCGTCGGTGAGCGGCCCGGCGAGGACCACTTTGCCGGCCTTGTTCAGCGAGTCCATCCGCTCGAGGTGGGCCTGGCGGCACACCTTGCGCTTGGCTTGGCCGTCCGGGCTGTCATACCCGATGATGACGAAGATCACCCTTCGTCCCCGGTGAGGGTTTCGATCGGCCGGCGTCCTGCGTACCCGTCTTCGACTTCATGCCAGAAGCGGATTTCCGGCTCGCCCAGCTTCCAACAGAGGTAGACGACCCGTCCGTCGTACAGGTAGGGGAAGTCACAGAGCCCGATGTCGAGGTCCTTGACCAGGACCCCCATTTCCTGGATGGCCTCGACGCTGTCGCTGATCCGCTCGAGGGCCCGGATGTAGCGGGGGCCGACCACGCTTCCCCCGTTGGACTGGGCGTTCGCGCTGGCTCGCTTGATTTCCCCATGGCTTCGGACCAGGACCTCCTTTTCCGTCTTGACGGCCAGCAGCTGCTCTTCGAGCCGGGGGAGGAGCGACTTAGCTTCGGCCAGTGTAAAGGTCCGTCCTTCCATAGGGTCTTCATGATAACAAGGGGCGGCGAGGCGCGTCAAACCACCTAAATAATCTTGGTAGTTGACATTGGGCTTCTCTGCGGTTATGCTGATACGTAGATCGGGCTATTCAAAGCCGACCACCCCTGTGATTCTTTCCCCAGGCCAGTTCTCAATGAAATCAGAGTGGTTCACCTAGTAGAGAGTTTAGGTACCGAGCAAGGACATCCGGCTGGTTGTCCGTAATCCGGTTCACTTTAGGAGGGAAGGGGAGTGTATGTCGCAAGTGACGACTACTAAAGAAACGGTCTTGTATCTGACCCAGCTCAAACAGCGCAATATCACCGAACTGAACGAGGTCGCCAGGGAGCTGAAGATCGAAGGAGCGGCGAACCTGCGCAAGCAGGAGCTGATCTTCGCCATTCTCCAGGCCCAGACCGAGAAGAACGGGGTCATTTACGGGGAAGGCGTGCTGGAGACGCTCCCGGACGGCTTCGGGTTTCTTCGGGCTCCCGACTCCAACTACCTCCCCGGACCGGACGACATCTACATCTCCCCATCCCAGATTCGGCGCTTCAACCTGAGAACCGGAGACATCGTATCCGGCCAGATCCGCCCCCCGAAGGAAAGCGAGCGCTACTTCGCGCTCCTCAAGGTCGAGAAGATCAATTTCGAGGACCCCGAAGTCGCACGCGACAAGATCCTGTTCGACAACCTGACCCCGCTCTATCCTGAGGAGCGGATCAATC
>VBOK01000060.1 GCA_005877565.1 Nitrospirota bacterium | reverse complement strand
ATCTCAAGCAGACCAAAATCGGGGACATCTCCTATTGGGGTCCAGAGGCCGAATTCTTTATTTTCGACCACGCGCGCTACGATCAAGACAGTCACAGCGGGTACTACTTTATCGACTCCGACGAGGGTATCTGGAACGCAGGCAAGGAAGGCACCAATCTCGGCAACAAGCCGCGCCACAAGGAAGGGTACTTCCCGGTGCCGCCTGTTGACACTCAGTTGGACATCCGCAGTGACATGGTGCTGGAGATGCAGAAGACGGGCATCATGGTGGAAAAGCAGCATCACGAGGTTGCGACCGCCGGTCAAGCCGAGATCGACATGCGGTATGACTCGCTGACGAACATGGCCGACAAGATGATGATGTACAAATACATCATCAAAAATGTGGCTAGGCGCCACGGTAAGACCGTAACCCTTATGCCCAAGCCGCTGTTCCAGGACAATGGCTCCGGCATGCATACCCACCAGAGCATCTGGAAGGAAGGGAAGCCGCTCTTTGCCGGCAAAGAATATGCAGGGACCTCACAGCTCTGCCTCTGGTACATCGGTGGGATCCTCAAGCACGCGCTGGCCTTGGCGGCCATCACCAACCCGACGACGAATTCTTACAAGCGGCTGACGCCGGGCTTCGAGGCGCCGGTCAATCTGGCTTACTCCAGCCGAAACCGGAGCGCAGGGGTGCGCATCCCGATGTATACCCCGAATCCGAAGGCCAAGCGGATCGAAGTTCGCTTCCCGGACCCGGCCTGCAATCCTTACTATGCCTTCGCCGCCATGCTGATGGCCGGACTGGATGGGATCGAAAACAAGATTGATCCAGGTCCACCGGTAGACAAGGACATGTATGATCTCGAATCGCATGAAGCGGCGAAGATCAAGCAAATGCCGTCTAGCCTCGAGGAGTCGCTGCGGAATCTCGAGAAGGACCACGCTTTTCTTTTGAAGGGCAACGTCTTCACACCAGACGTGATTGAGACCTGGATCACGTACAAGCGTGAGAAGGAGGTGGATCAAGTGCGGATTCGGCCGCACCCTTATGAGTTCTTCCTGTACTACGATGTCTAATCGGAGGGATCGCATTCGAGAGACGCAGTAGCGAGGGGTGTAGCACACTTCCCGGAAATCCATAGTCGTGTTTCCGGGCAGCTGACGGGGTCAGTGCAGACCCTGGTTCTGGGATTGCTGGCAAGGGCGCCAGTCTCAAAAGAGTGGCGCCCTTTTTTTATGCACACGAGCAAAAGGAGATGGACATGAAAACAATCGCACAACAACGAGTAATCGTGAGCCTGCTGATGGTGTCGGGCATCGTTGCGTGGATGACTCTTGGTGTCGCAGTGAATGGCGTGATGGCGCAGACGACCACTGAGGCACCACCGGCGACGAGTGCACCGGCGCCGGGAGGAACTCCGCCCACGGCCGCTCCGGCTCCTCCTGCAAAGATTGATACTGGGGACACAGCATGGGTGCTGACCTCTTCCGCGTTGGTGCTGGCCATGACTGCCCCCGGGCTGGCCCTGTTCTACGGGGGGATGGTTCGGGAGAAGAATGCATTGGGGACCATCATGCAGAGCTTCATCATCCTCTGCCTGATCAGCGTCCAGTGGGTGTTGTGGGGCTACAGTCTTTCCTTCGGGCCTGATGTGAAGGGCATCGTAGGTAGCCTGGCTTGGATGGGTTTGAATGGTGTCGCCATGGATCAACCGAATGCCGACTATGCGGCGACGATTCCGCACCAAGCCTACATGATCTTCCAGGCCATGTTTGCGGTGATCACCGTCGCACTCATCAGTGGTGCCTACGCCGAACGAATGAAGTTCAGCAGCTTCCTGGTGTTTTCGCTCCTCTGGGCCACGTTCATCTATGACCCGCTAGCCCATTGGGTGTGGGGCAAAGGTGGCTGGATCGGCACCAATGGTGGTCTGGGTGCGCTGGACTTCGCTGGCGGGACCGTGGTGCATATCAGCTCCGGGGTTTCAGGCCTCGCATGCGCTCTCGTCCTGGGACGGCGCTTGGGCTATGGGAAAGAGCATATGGCTCCGCACAATCTCCCGATGACCGTCTTGGGCGCGTCGCTGCTGTGGTTCGGCTGGTTCGGGTTCAACGCCGGCAGCGCCGTGGCGGCGGGAGCCCTGGCCACCAGCGCGTTCGTGGTCACCAATACCGCGACGGCCGCGGCTGCGCTGGCGTGGATGGTGGCGGAATGGCTCTATCGCGGGAAGCCCACCGTGCTCGGAGCGGCCAGTGGGGCCGTGGCCGGACTGGTAGCGATCACACCGGCGTCTGGGTTTGTGGGACCGCTCTCGTCCATCATCATCGGCGCGGGAGCCGGGTTCTTCTGCTACGTCGCGGTCATCGTGAAATCACGCTTAGGGTACGATGACTCGTTGGATGCCTTTGGTGTTCATGGGATCGGCGGGACGTGGGGAGCATTGGCGACTGGTCTCTTTGCGTCAAAGGCGATCAATTCAGGCGGCGCCGATGGGCTCTTCTTCGGGAACCCTGGCCAGCTCTGGCTCCAGTTCATCGCCGTGCTGGCCGCATGGGTGTTGGCTTTCGTCGGGACGTTCGTGATCCTCAAGATCGTGGATTGGACAATGGGGCTGAGGGTCAGTAACGATGAAGAACAACTTGGGCTTGATTTGAGCCAGCACGAAGAAAGGGCCTATTCGTAAGGTTGACTGGGTGAACCATCCGGTCAATATTGTCGGGACCAGTTGATGACAAGGGAGGCATGCGCCAATGAAAAAGATTGAAGCTGTCATCAAGCCATTCAAACTTGAGGACGTGAAAGACGCATTGACGGAGATCGGGGTATTTGGGATGACTGTGACGGAAGTGCGCGGATTCGGTCGCCAGAAGGGGCACAAGGAAGCCTACCGCGGAACGGAGTACACGGTGGAGTTCCTGCCCAAGACGAAGATCGAGGTGGTCGTGCCCGATAACCTCGCTGAAAGAGTCGTCGAGACGTTAATCCGAACCGCTAAGACCGGGAGTATCGGGGACGGGAAGATCTTTGTAATGAACCTGTCCGAGGTCATCCGGATCAGGACAGGAGAAACCGGGGATCGCGCGCTGTAGGTCCACGGGCGCCTGTTCATCCTGGATGGGCGCCCGTGTGTACAGCCTCCTCATAAGAATGCGGTTGGCCCCCATACGCCGCCACGCGCGATGAAAGCAGCGCACGGGTGATTGCAGGCCTCTCCACATGAACCAGGGACGCCGAGAGGAGTTGGAACTGCTCTATACCTGGTACAAGGAAGAGGTGTTCCGACGCCGCGAGCGGATGATGTGGCTGACCGCGAGCGCGAGCGGGGTGCTGGTTCTCGTGTTAGTGGCCGTCCATGTTTTTCCCGCGCCAGCGACCTCCCCGACGATAGCGGTCCTCGTGTGCCTGGGGGTTGTGTTGTTCGCCGGACTCATGGCCTACCTGATCGTCCAACAACAGACCCGGCGCCTGATGGCCAAACAGGTGCTCATCAACATCGAGCGGGAACTGGGGCTCTATGAAAAAGGCAGACACCTGGAGGACGCCGCGCTGTATCCCGAGGAGTGGCAGACTGCCTGGAAGCGCGACGTCAGTGTCGCAATCTACCTTGCCGTGCTGGCGGGGCTGACCGGCCTCGTCATTGCTGCCGTGCTGTGGCGCTGAGCCTATGCCGCAACTCGCCCTCGTGCTCACGACGGTCATCTGGGCGGCCACCTTTCCAGCGACCAAACTGGCGCTCGAACAGGTGCTGCCGCTCTCTTTCCTTTTCTTACGGTTCCTGGTCAGCAGTCTCGTGCTGGTCTTCGTGCTGATCCTCGCGAGGAGGCCTATCCGGCCGACGGCCGAGACCCTGCGGACGGCTGCGATTGCTTCTGTCTTCTTGTTCTTCGGATACGTCACTCAGACCGTCGGCATGCGCTATACCACGGCGTCGAACTCTGCCTTCATCACCGCGCTGTACGTCGTGCTGGTCCCGCTCTTCCTGCACCGGTTTGACCTCCGGCTCTGGGCGGCCCTATCCTTCGCCGTGAGCGGATTGTGGCTGCTGATCCGCCCTTCAGCCGAGATGAATCGGGGAGACCTTTATACACTGGCATGCGCGGCGGCCTTCGCCCTGCATATCATCGCAGTCGAAGCCTACGTGCATCGCAGCGAGGTCCTCTCCTTCTCCGCCTGGCAACTGGTCATGGTGACCGGCGCTTTGGTTGGGCCGGCCCTCACGGAAGGCTATCGGCCCTGGCCGGTCGCCTTCACGCCGACGCTGGTCTGGGCACTCGTGATCACGGGCGTGCTGGCCACGGCGCTGGCGTTTTGCGTGCAAGTGTGGGCACAGAAGCACGTTCCCGCCCAGCGCGTGGCCTTGATCTTCGCGCTCGAGCCGGCCTTGGCCGCGTGGCTCTCCTGGCTGGTCCTGGGCGAGCGCTTGGATGTACTCGGATGGGTGGGGAGCGGTCTGATTACGGTCGGCGTATTGATCGGGACGATGCCCGGTCGTCGAGCAGCCGTCTCCCTCTCGTAGAGGGTGTCACGGTTTGAGCAATTCGAAGTCCTTGATCTCCTTCTTCATGTGCTCCCGCAGCCGCTTGATGATCTTGTCCTCCAACTGGCGGGCGCGTTCCCGTGAGATGTTGTACTTCTTGCCAATGTCGTCGAGTGTCATCGGCGTCTCCGAAAGGATCCGGTTACGCAGGATGTCCGCGTACCGGTCATCGAGCGTGGCGGCGAACTCTGCGAGCTTCTGCCGGAAGAGTTTCTTGAGTTCCTCATCGGCCAAGGCCTCGTCCGCCGGCGTCCCCGCTGCGGGCAGGATCTCCATCAAGGTGCCTTCCTGATCAGGCCCGATGGGAGCGTCCAGTGAAATGTCCCAGCTCCCCAGGCGCTGACCCATCTCGACGATGTCGCGCTCGCGGACGTTTAAGCGGTCGGCGAGGAGCTTGGTGTCAGGCACGAAACCCTCGCGCTCCAGCTTGCGCTTCTCTTTATTCAGATTGTAGAAGAGCTTGCGCTGGTCCTGCGTGGTTCCGATCTTCACCATCCGGTAGGTGTTCAGGAGATAGCGAAGGACATACGCCCGCACCCACCAGGCCGCGTAGGAGTGGAACCGCACGCCCTTCGTCGGGTCGAATTTCCGGATGGCCTGCAGGAGCCCCACGTTGCCTTCTTGGATCAGGTCCATGTAATCGGCCCCGGAGTGAAGGTACTCCGCCGCAATCGCCACGGAGACGCGTAGGTTGGCAAGGATCAACTTGACCGCCGCCTCGCGGTTGCCCGTCGTCTGATACTCGTGGAAGAGCTGCAGTTCCTCTTCCTTGGACAGGAACGGATATTTCCGGACCTCGGCGAGGTAACGCTGGAGCGGATCATACGGGACCAGCGAGGTATCCTGCGACGCGTCCGTCTGGTCCCCTGGCTGGATGGACAGGGGGACATCCAACTCCTCCGCAGGAATTTCCCGATCGAGGAAGGCTTCAGATTCGAGGACCTCCGCCTCTTCGACGTCCTCGGCTTCCGCGGTCTCGTTTTGTGACTCGTCCATGGAGTCTGAGGGTTCCATCGCAACTGCCTATTATAGCGGAACCCTTGCGTGGAGGCCAAACGAATGAGACTCATAACTTACGAATTTCTCTGCTATAATCCGTTTCGTGCCGATACTCTACGCCCTTCGCAGCGGCCACTGGCCGTCTCTCCTGGCCGCTTGGCTCCATTTTGAAGTCAGCTTCATGACGTGGGTTCTCGTGGGAGCCCTGGGCGTCTTCATTGCCCAGGACTTCGGACTGACCGCCACTCAAAAAGGCTTTCTGGTGGCGGTCCCGCTGCTCGGGGGATCGCTCTTTCGGATCGGGGTCGGAGTCCTTGCGGACTGGTACGGGCCCCGCCGGATTGGGGTTGCCAGCATGCTGCTGGCTGCGGTTCCGTTGGGCGGAGCGTGGCTCGCCGGGGAGAACTTCTCGCAAATGATGGGCGTCGGGCTCTTGCTCGGCGTCGCGGGCGCAAGCTTTGCCGTCTCGCTGCCACTCGCCAGCAGGGCCTACCCACTCGCGCACCAGGGTCTGGCTATGGGCGTGGCCGGGTCGGGGAACAGCGGCGCCATCGTCAGCATCGCGCTGGCACCGTTGCTGGCTGTGAAGCTGGGATGGCATGGCGTCTTCGGTCTCTTGATTCCCGTCGTCGTCGTCATCGCCATCGTGTATTGGATGTTGGCCCGAAACCACGAGCCGACGGGTAGCTCTGCACACCGTCGGGAGTTTGTCGTCCTGCTCAGGGAGCCGGATACCTACTGGTTCTGTGCGCTGTACGCGATTACCTTCGGGGGATTCGTGGGCCTCAGCAGCTATCTGAGCATCTTTTTCTTCGACCAATACGGGTTGTCCAGGGTGGAGGCTGGCTGGGCTGCGGCGGCCTGTGCGCTGGCTGGAAGTTTTTTCCGCCCGGTGGGAGGCTTCATCGCCGACCGATGTGGGGGACTCCGGGTGCTCTCCATACTCTATCCGACCATCGCAGTCTTTACGGGGGTGGCGTCGCTGTTGCTCCCGTTCCCGGCGGCCTTGGCCGTACTGTTTTTGGCCATGGCCTGCCTGGGCATGGGAAACGGAATGATTTTTCAGGTCGTGCCCCAGCGATTCCGACAAGAAATCGGGACTGTCTCAGGGCTCGTTGGCGCAGCCGGAGGCCTTGGCGGCTTTCTCTTGCCCTCGATGCTGGGTCTCTTCAAAGACCTCAGCGGCACCTACGCAACGGGCTTCGCCATCTTCGCCACGGTGTGCGTGTCAATCATGCCGGTCGTCGTGATGTTCTGGCGTCCGAGCCTCGAGAACATGGTTCCCCGCATTTGACACCGACCGCTCGCATCTCTATAGTAGATAAGGCTTTTTGTGGAAAACCCATGAAATTTGACACGATCGAAGGTGCCATCACAGACATCAGAAATGGTCGCATGGTCATCCTGGTGGATGACGAAGACCGCGAAAATGAAGGCGACTTCGTCATGGCGGCTGAAAAGGTCACGCCCGAGGCCATCAACTTCATGGCCATGCACGGGCGAGGCTTGATCTGCTTGGCCTTGACGCCAGAGCGGGTGGAGGAGCTCCAACTGCCACCGATGGTCGCTGAGAACACGGCGCCCTTCGGCACCGCTTTCACGATCTCAATCGACGCCCGCCGGGGGATCACGACCGGCATCTCCACCAAAGACCGGGCCACGACCATCCAGACGGCAATAGACGCCAAGACCAAGCCGTCCGATCTCGCCCGTCCGGGCCATGTCTTTCCGCTCAGGGCCGACAAGGGTGGTGTCCTCAAGCGGGCTGGCCAGACCGAAGGGTCGGTGGACCTGGCGCGCCTGGCCAGGCTCTATCCGGCCGGGGTCCTGTGCGAGATCATGAACGACGACGGGACCATGGCCCGGGTGCCGCAGCTTCACGAGATTGCCAAGCGACATCACCTCAAGCTGGCGACGATCAAAGACCTCATCGAGTACCGGATGCAGCGAGAGACCTTCGTTCACGAAGTGACGCAGGCGACTCTCCCGACGATCTTCGGCGACTTCGTCGCGCACGTGTTCGAGAACGACCTCGACCATGGCGCCCACGTCGCGCTCGTCAAGGGCACGATCAAACCGAACGACGAGGTGCTCGTCCGCGTGCACTCCGGGTGCCTCACCTCCGATGTGCTTGGATCGATGCGCTGCGATTGCCGCGAGCAGCTCCATCGCGCGCTGCAGATGATCGAGAAGGTGGGGCAGGGCGTGCTCCTGTACCTGAACCAGGAAGGGCGCGGCATCGGCTTGGTGAACAAGCTGCGTGCGTACAAGCTTCAGGACGAAGGCAAGGACACCGTCGAGGCCAACCTGGCGCTGGGCTTCAAGCCTGACCTTCGGGACTATGGCGTGGGTGCGCAGATCCTGGTTAAGCTGGGACTGCACAAGATCCGGCTCATCACGAACAATCCCAGGAAGATCGTCGGGGTGGAGGGGTACGGGCTCCGGGTGGTCGAGCGCGTACCGATCGAGATTTCTCCTCAGGACTCAAACATTCGCTATCTGAGAACGAAGAAAGTCAAGTTGGGTCACCTCCTGGACAAGGTCTGATCGAAGACAGAGTACATACCCCATGCCGACAGTGATCGAAGGGGGAGGCGCGGCCGCCGGATTGCGGTTCGCGATCGTCCGCAGCCGTTTCAACGAAGAGGTGACGAAGCGGCTGCTGGAAGGGGCGCTTGACGCCTTGCGCAAAGGCGGGGCCCGTGAAGAGACAATCGACGTGGTGCTCGTCCCCGGGGCATTCGAGATCCCCACGGTCGCGTCACGATTGGCGCGTTCCCGCCGCTATGACGCCATCATCTGTCTCGGCGCCGTGATCCGCGGGGAGACGCCACACTTTGAGTACATCAGTGCCGAGGTCAGCCGCGGGATCGCGCGGGTGTCGTATGACTACGGGATGCCAGTCATCTTCGGTGTGCTGACCACCGACACCGAGGCACAAGCCGACGCGAGATCTGGAGTCGGAGGAGTTAATAAAGGCTATGAAGCAGGCCAGGCGGCGATCGAAATGGCCAACCTCATGAAACGCCTCGTCGCCCTTCCCAAACCCACGAGACGGGGAGCCGGGACCACGACACGACGACCAGCCCGCAAGAGGATACGATGAGCCTTCGGCGCAAAGGCCGCGAGTTGGCCCTTCAAATTCTGTACCAGTGGGATATCCATCGCGACACATCCGGCTGGCTGGAGGACTTCTGGGCGCAGAACACGACGCACGCGGAGGCCAAGACCTTTGCCGAAGGCCTCGCCGACGGGGTCATCACCCATGCGGCTGAGCTGGACGGCCTGCTCGGCCGCTACGCCGAGCACTGGACCGTTCACCGGATGGCGATTACCGATCGGACCGTCCTGCGCATGGCGGTCTATGAACTCCTGTACAGGCCGGACATTCCTGCTCGCGTCACGCTCAATGAGGCCATCGAGATCGTGAAGGTGTTCGGCGACGAGCAATCGGGCTCCTTTGTCAACGGCATCCTGGACCGAATCCTGCGCGAGGAACCACGTCTGCAGAGCAAAGCGCGGGAGGCGGTCACGTCGGTGGCCCATGATTGATCGCTATTCCAGGCCTCACCTGAAAGCGATCTGGGAGCCCGCGCGCAAATATGAAACGTGGTTGCAAGTGGAGTTCCTGGCCTGCGAAGCTCTGGCGAAGAAGGGGCTGATCCCCGCATCGGCAGTCCGGCAGATCCACGCCAAGGCCCGCATCAATCCGGCGCGCATCGAGGCGCTGGAGCGGGTTACGAAACACGACGTCATCGCCTTCATCGAATCCATTTCCGAGCAGGTCGGGCCAGCGGCCCGCTACCTGCACCTGGGCTTGACCTCCTCCGATATCCTGGACACCTCGCTGGCCGTCCTGATGGTCGAGGCTGCCGATGCCATTCTGGAGGATCTGGACCGACTGCTCACCGTGCTCCGCGAACGCGCCTGGGAACACCGTGACACCCTCATGATCGGACGCTCTCATGGCATCCACGGCGAGCCCATCACGTTCGGCGTCAAGCTGGCCATCTGGTACGACGAGACGAAGCGCCATCGTGAGCGGTTTCGAGCCGCGCGTGACGGGATCGCGTGCGGCAAAGCGTCGGGCGCCATGGGCACGTTCGCCCACCTGACGCCTGACATTGAAGCCTATGTCTGTAAGAAGCTGGGGCTCAAGCCGGCGCCCGCATCCAACCAAGTGGTCCAGCGCGACCGGCACGCGGCGTACCTCACGGCCTTGGCCTTGCTCGCGAGCAGCATCGAGAAGTTCGCGACCGAGATCCGCCACCTGCAGCGGACAGAAGTGCTGGAGGCCGAGGAGCCGTTCACGCCGGGCCAGAAGGGCTCCTCCGCCATGCCGCACAAGCGCAACCCGATCGTCTCGGAGAACCTCTGTGGCTTGGCCCGATTGGTCCGGGCAAACTGCCTCGCCTCCATGGAGAACATCGCCCTCTGGCACGAGCGCGACATCAGTCACTCGTCGGTCGAGCGGGTCATCATTCCGGATAGCACGATTCTCGTGGACTTCATGCTGGCGCGGTTTACCGAGCTGATGGCCAACTTGGTGGTGTACCCGGACCGGATGCGGCGCAACATCGAACTGACCGGCGGCGTCATCTACTCGCAACGGCTCATGCTGGAGCTGGTGCGTCAGGGCGCGCCACGCGTACAGGCCTACGAAGTCGTGCAGCGATTGGCGATGGCGGCGTGGCAGGGGAGGGTGTCGTTCCGGGATCTGGTCGAGAAAGACTCCTTCATCACCCGCCACTTGTCGCCTGCGGCGATCGGCACATGCTTCAACCCGAAAGCCTACACGCGCCACATCCCCGATATCTTCAAGCGGGTGTTCGGCACATCAGGCAAAGCCCGCACGCCCCGCAAGCGGGGCAGCGCATGAAGGCTAAGGTCTCCGTCACGTTGAAGCGAGGCATCCTGGACCCCCAGGGCCAGGCTGTCCTGCATGCCC
>VBOK01000059.1 GCA_005877565.1 Nitrospirota bacterium | reverse complement strand
GTACCGGTGTCACTTCGTGCTGGAGACGACATTGGTGTCAATCTTGGCTTCGGCCAATTTGGCGACGATGACCAGGGCGTAGCGGTCAGGGTTGAGATACTTCTGAGCCACCCGCAAGACGTCCTCTTTCGTCACCGCCGCGATTGCCTTGGGGTAATCGTCGAAATAACTCAGGCCGAGGCTGTGCAGCTCCACGAGGTTCAGCAGCGAGGCCAGTTTCGCGTTGGTGTCCATACGCAGCGGGAAGCTGCCGATCAGGTACGCTTTGGCATCGGCCAGCTCTTGGTCGCGAACCGGTTCGGTCCGGATGCGCTTGAGTTCCTGGAACACGCTGGCGAGGGCCTGGTTCGCCGCCGCGTTCCGGGTCTGCACATGCACGGCGAAAGGACCCGGCAGGACATTCGCTTCGAAGACGCTGTCCACGTCGTAGGCCAGGCCTTGCTCGTCACGGATCCGGTTCACGAGTCGCGAGGAGAACCCACCGCCGCCGAGGATGTAGTTCATCACCGCCACGGCGTAGAAATCCGGGTTCCGCCGGTCAATGCCAACGTGCCCCAGGACGATGGTCGCTTGCGTGAGGTCCTTGTCGATCAACTTGAGCATGGGCTTCGGCAGCGGTTCCGGGGCGGGGAAGGTCTGGAGCGGGAACTCTTTCGGCATCCATGTGCCGAAGTGCTTCTTGACCAGAGCGAGGGCCTCGGCCTCCCGGAGGTCGCCGACGATGGCCATGATGGCGCGGTTCGGGTGGTAGAACCTTGCGTGGAACTCGACCAGGTCCTGCGGGGTGAGCGTGGTCACGGTCTTTTCGTCGCCGTTGGCCGGCCGCCGGTAGGGATGGCCCTTGAACACGATCTCGTTGAAGGCCTTGGCGGCGATGATGCCCGGTTCGTCCTTTTCCGACTGGAGGAAGCCCACCAGCTCGTCGCGGACGCGCGCGACCTCCTTCGCGTCGAACTTGGGATTCATCAGGATGTCGGCCAGAAGCGTGAATCCGAGGTCCACGTCCTTCTTCAGCACCCGGAGTTTCGCGGACGCAAAGTCTTCTCCTCCCTCGGTTGACAGCTCGCCTCCGATGAACTCGATCTGCTCGGCGATTTGAACCGCGCTGCGGGTTGTGGTGCCTTCGTCGAGCATGCCGGCCACCATGTACGACAGGCCGGCCTTGGCGTCCGGATCGTACACCGCGCCGGCCTTGATGAGCATGTTCACGGTGACGATGGGGAGAGAGGGCTGGTCCACGATGAGCACGGTCATGCCGTTCTCCGTGACCACGCGAGTCGGTTTGATCCCGGCGGCGTGGGACGTACCGGGCAAGACGCTCCCGACTGCGAGCACTGCGAGAAGGAGCGTGGCGCGGGTCATCGGGCACCTCCCGCCGCCGGGGCTCCTTTGGGTTTGGGTGGCAGTGGAATGAGGATGCCGACTGTGCGGGTGTCCTCATTCAGGTAGTTGCGGGCGACCCTCTGGACGTCCTCTTTGGTGACGCTGCTGAGCTTGTCCACGTAGTCGGCGATGTACTGCCAGCCGGCGCCGACGGTCTCTGCAGTGCCCAGCAGCATGGCCTGTCGGAAGACGGAGTCCTGCTCGAAGAGGTAGTGGGCCGCCACCTGGTTTTTGGCCTTCCGGAGTTCCTTCTCCGTCGGCGGCTCCTTCTTGAGCCGTTCGATCTCCGCCAGCACGGCCTTCTCCACGTCGGCAATCTTCACGCCGGGCTTGACCATCGCATAGAAGGTGAAGAGTTCGGGGTCCGCCGCGAATTCGTTATAGTCGGCGCCCACCTGCAAGGCCTGTTTTTTCCGGTACACGAGCGCGTCGTAGAGGCGCGCGCTCTTGCCGGTCGAGAGGATGTTCTCCAGCACAGCCAGGGCATGCACGTCCGGGCTCTTGAAGTTGGGCACCTTGTAGCCGAAATAGATGAAGGGAAGTTGCGCTTTGCGCTTGACCACGATCCGTCGTTCCCCCTTTTGCTCCGGCTCGACGATCGACGGCGGTGGGGGCGGGGAGCCTTTGGGAATGCCTTCGAAATGCTTTTTGATCACGGGCAAGGCGGTCTCGGCCGTGACGTCGCCCACGATCACAAGCGTCGCGTTGTTCGGGACATAGTATTTCTCGTAGTAGGCCTTGAGGTCCTCGCGGGTCATCGCGTTCAAGTCGTTGAACCAGCCGATGATGGGCCAATGGTACGGGTGTTCCATAAAAGCCTGGGCGTACATCTCCTCGACGAGGTAGGCAGTGGGGACATCCTCGACTCGCAGGCGGCGCTCTTCCTTGACGACTTCGCGCTCCAACTGAAACTCCTTGTCGTCGAGGAGGAGCCCCTTCATCCGGTTCGCCTCCATTTCGAGAGTGAGCTCCAGCTTGTCTGCGGCCAGGTTTTCGAAATAGGCTGTGTAGTCCTGACTGGTAAATGCGTTGTCAGTGCCGCCGTTCTTTTCGATGATCTTGGAGAACTCGCCCTTCCCGTACTTGGGAGTGCCCTTGAACATCATATGTTCCAGCATGTGGGAGAGGCCGGCCCGTCCCATGACTTCGTTACGGGAGCCGACCTTGTACCAGATCTGGACTGTGATGACGGGGGCCTTGTGCTCTTCCACGAGCAGCACCGTGAGCCCGTTGGCCAGGGTGAATTCCTGGACCTTGAGACGGCCGGCCATCGCCTGCTGCCCGGCAGGGAGGAGCGCCAGCAGAGATGCAACGGTCACACAGCACAGGATTCGCTGGACAGCGGTCATGGGCTGATCACATTCTCTACGCGTGCGAATGGATCGGGATGGGCTGCGGACTGTGTGGACCTGGCGGGCGCACGAGCACCGACACGTCAGGCAACGTTCCGAGCTGGCCGCAGGCGCCCAGGATGTCCCGTCCTTTGCTCTTGCGGATGTAAGTCTCCAGCCCATGCTGGATCAGGATCGCCTGGAAGCGCAGCACGCGTTCATCGGAAGGCCGCCGGTGCGGGTTGCCCGGAAATTCGTTGAATGGGATCAGGTTGATCTTGCAACGGAGTCCCCGCATCAGCTTGACGAGCCGGGCGGCGTCCTGCTCTGTATCGTTCGCGCCGGCCAGCAGCACGTACTCGAACGTCAAGCGGCGGCGCGGTTTCAAGGGAAAGGCCCGGCAGGCCGCCAGCAGGGTCTCCAACGGGTACACCTTGTTGACCGCCGGCATGAGACGGTTCCGCTGTTCGTTGGTCGTGGCGTTCAGTGACACCGCCAGGTTGACGCCCATGCGTGCCACCTGCTTGAGTCGGGAGCTCAGCCCGGCCGTCGACAGCGTGATCCGGCGTGGCGAGAAGCAGAGGCCCCAGGTCTGATTGGTAAGGCGGCGGATGGCTTCCTCCACCGCCGCGGCGTTGGCCAGAGGCTCGCCCATGCCCATGAGCACAAGATTGGTAATCGGGCGATCTTCAGGCAACAGTCTTTGCGCCGCCAGCACCTGCCCCACGATCTCATGAGCCTTGAGATTGCGCTGCAATCCCATCTGCCCGGTCAGACAAAAGGTACAGTCCAGTGTGCATCCAACTTGGGTGGAGAGACACAGGGTCAGGCGATCTTCATCGGGGATGAGCACGCTTTCGATGCGCTTTCCGTCCTCCAGGGGAAAGATGAATTTCCGCGTGCCGTCTTCCGACGCCAGGACTTCGGACTGGGCGAGCGATCCGATGCGTGCCTCCGCCGCCAGCCGCGTTCGGTCGGCATGGGAGAGGTCCGTCATGGCGGCGATGTCCGTGATGCGGGCCTGGTAGAGCCAGCGGAGGATCTGCCGGGCGCGGTAGCGGGGCCAGTCCCAGTCGCGCACCCGCGCGGCCAGCTCGTCCGCGCTCAAGGCGATGAGGTCTATCGGGGACATTGCGGAGAAAGCCTAACACAGCATCCGGATAGGCAGCAAGCCACCCACAACTTCCTCGGAAGTCGTAACGTCGTGTGATATAATCCCCGCCATGATTGCACGTTCCGTGACAACTCTCATGTCTTCCTTTACATTTCTGTCTCGTGCCTTTCGGCTTGGCGCACTGCTCGCTGCCGCTGGCGTTATCCTCGTCCTCGGCACAGCCGTTTCTGCTGACCTGCCGGGCGGCGCCCAGTGCGCAGAGCCGGCCTCCTGCCTGGCCCAGGCCGTCCAATCGTTGACTCAGCAGGACCAGGAAACGGCGACTCGTCTCTTGCAGGGGCTCATCGATCAATTTTCGGACACACCGTGGGCCGGTCGCGCCGAGCTGCTGTTGGGGAAGTGGTACCAAGAACAAGGCGATCGGCAGGCGATTCCCTACCTTGTGGCTGCGCCAGCGCATCTGCCTGCGTTGGGCGATTACGCGTACTTCTACCTCGGAGAGGCCGGCATGAGGAGCGGTGACTACAACGGAGCCGCAACGGCCTTCGACTTGTTGGTCGAGCGCTACCCGGACAGTCTCCTCAGACCCCCGGCCTTAGCGCGGGCAGCCGAGGCTTGGTTCCTGGCCGACGACTGCCGGCGCGCGCGGGAACGGCAGGCCCAGTTTCTGTCGGAGTACAGCAGCCATGCCTTGGCGCCGACCGTGCTCTTGCGCCAGGGCGAGTGCCTGCAGAAAGCGGGAGACATTCCCAGCGTGGTCGCGACCTATCGGCGCGTCTGGACTCAGTATGCGCCTTCCACGCAAGCCGACGACGCCGCGGCGCGACTGGAGCGCCTGCGGAGTGAAGGCGTCGCGATTTCCGAATTGACGGGGGAAGAGCGCTGGGTGCGTGCGAAGACGCTGTTCGACGCAGGCCAGTACCCCAAGGCGGTGAAGGCCTGCGAAGAGGTGCTCAAGGGGGCGCCCGGCGGGACGCACCGGGAACACGCCAGGCTGACGCTTGGGATCGCGCAGGTGCGGCTCAAACGCTATGACGACGCCCGCGCCAGCTTCGAGCAATTGGTAAAAAGCGGGACGAACGGGTTTGCGCAGGAGGCCATCAACTGGCTGGCCCGGGTCTTCCTGCGGCTGGAGCTGGACGAGCCGTTTCTAGCCCTCACGCGCGAGGTCGAAGCCGGACGTCTCTCCGGCGAGGCGAAAGCGAAGTTCTTGATGATGCTGGCCGCCCAGCATGCGGATCGCGGGCGGATGGATCAGGCGATCCAGACCTATCAGCAAGTCGGGCGAAAGGAGAAGCCAGAGAGCCTGGCCGCGGAAGGATATTGGCGCGCGGGGTGGCTGCTCTACAAGAGCGGTCGCTACGACGAGGCTATACGCTCCTTTGATCAGGCCATTCGGCTCCAACCGGACGGTCCCGTCCGCCTGGCGGCGCTCTATTGGAAAGGACGGAGTCTGGAGAAGGGAGGCGAGCCGCAGAAGGCGGCCGCGCTGTTCGAGGCGCTGTGTACGGAGGCCCCGTTGACCTATTACTGCCACACGGCGCGAATGCGTCTGGGCACGGCCGTGATGAACAACGCCGTCGGAGGTGACGGAGGTGGCGTGTCATTCCCCGGGTTGGACCCGAAGGACAAGACGGTCACGACTGATGTTCATTACCAGCGCGCCGTGGAACTTCGCATGGTGGGCCTGCTGCGCGAGGCGGGCGAAGAACTGGGCGTGCTGCCCGGACGGATCGGCGGAGACCGGGGGGCCATTCTGTGGCTGGCTGGCCTCTTCAAAGAGGTCGGGGAGTACCACCGCGCCCTGAAATTGGTACAGCTGTTCTTCCCTGATGTGATTGACCGCGGCGTGACCGGTGTCCCCCCCACGTTCTGGGAATTGGCCTACCCGCAGGGACTCTTGCCGGTGATCCAGACGGTGGCAGATCACGGTGTGGACCCGCATCTCGTGGCCGCGATCATCCGGGAGGAGAGCACGTACAATCCGGCAGCGGTGTCGCCGGCTGGTGCGCTGGGACTGATGCAGGTGACGCTCCAGACCGGAGAGATGATCGCCAACCGGTTGGGAGCTGAGGCGTTCACCCGGGAACGTTTATTCGACCCCGGCTACAACATCAAGCTCGGAAGCCGGTACCTGGGACACCTGGCGGAGAAATTCAACCACAATCCGATCTATACGATCGCGGCGTACAATGCCGGCCCCGATGTCGTGGCCAAATGGGCGCAGCAATTCGGCGGCGGCGACCCGGATGAGTTCATCGAGTCGATCCCCTATACCGAGACCCGGCTCTACGTGAAGCGGGTCCTGCGGAGCTACCGGGAATACAAGCGGGTGAGCGGGCTTGAGTGTGGGGCGTCGTTTTTTGAGAAGGGGTGCTGACGGACGTGGATAAGATGGCCGCCCTTGAGGGGAAGGTCAAGGAGCTCATCAAGCATTCCACCGGACTGAAGCGACGGGCGGTGCAGCTGGAGTCGCGCCTCCGCGAGGCGGACGCCAAGGTGGTGCGCCACGTGGCCGACTCCCGCCGGTGGGAGAAGGAGCGGGAGTGGCTCCGGGGCCGACTGCGGAAGATTCTGGGCGAACTGGCGCTCATCGAGCACCGTGAAGAAGACCGGCAAACAGGCAAGAGCTGACGCTCGGGAACGGAGGACGACGGTGAGCCAGAGATTTGAGGTCGAGATCTACGGCCAGCGGTACGCGATCCGGGGGGAAGCCGACCAGGCGTATGTCAACGAGCTGGCCAGGGAAGTCGACGAGCAGATGCGGACCCTGGCCGGTGGTATGAAAGTGGCCACGCCCGCCAAGGTAGCCATCCTGGCGGCCCTGAACCTGGCGCACCAACTCCATCAGGCGCGCAAGTTTCAGCACGAGAAGGTGGAGCAACTGGCCGACAGTCTCATCAGTTCGATCGAGGAGACGCTCGGCGGCGCCAGCTAGGGCTTTTTTTCTTGCAAGCCCGCAGGCGGTTTGCTACACTGGCGCTGGGACGGGAATGGAATGCTCCCGTCGGTGGAAAGCCCTACAAGTTGTGGGGCTTGTGGCAAGCCGACCAAGACGATTAAAGAGGACGAGCAGTTTTCGTTAGACCTGACCGGTGCAGTCGACACAACAGAATGTGGACAGGGCACGAGCCTGAAGCAGCAAGAATACTGTTTGACTCTGGAAAGCCCGAATGGAATGGGATAGTCGGTCTCGGAACGAGGAACGTGCGACACAGACGCTCATGTACATACAAGGGCTGAAGCCTCTTCCTGACGACTCTTCCTTCCCGCTGTTTGCGTCCTGCCGGCCGAGTGGCTCCCTTCTGTAAGCGTCTTTCCGTCCGCCTTTCACCGACACCCTTCTATTTCCGCTCCCACGACGTGTTGACCCGTTGCTGGTGACCCGTTGCAATTGAAGAGCAACAGGTGCCCCGAGCAACGGGTGCCCCGTAATCGATGGCTCTGGTCTGCGGGGCGTGGAGCCGCTGTCGTTCCGGCGTGAAGGGAGGTGGGCACCATTCCAGAACTGGCCCTTGTGATCCTTGCGGTGGTCGCCGGAGCGGCCCTCGGCGCCGTCATGCTCTGGCTCATTCAAGGCAGGGTGGTCGCCTCGCGCCTCCGTGAGGCGGAGGATCGCGCGGCCCAGATCGTCCGGACGGCCGAGAAAGAGGCCTCCACGCGGGCGCGCGAAGCTCAACTCGAAGCCAAGGACATGATCGTTCAGGCGAAGGCCGAACTCGACAAAGAGATGCAGATTCAGCGCAACGAGATCCTCGCGTTGGAGAAGCGGTTGGTTCAGAAAGAGGAGTCTCTGGACCGCCGGATGTCCAATTTCGACCGGCGTGAGTCCGAGCTCCAGAAAAGAGAGAAGACGGCGGAGGTCCGGGAGAAGGCGGTGGAGGAAAAAGAGGCCGACGTGGCCCGCCTGATCCAGGAACGCACCAAGGCGCTTGAGTACGCCTCGGGCATGACGGCCGACGAGGCCAAGGCGGCGCTCTTGCAGCAGGTGGAAAGCGAGGCTAAGTTCGAGGCCGCCAGGATGATCAAGCGGATCCAGGACGAGACCAAGGAGATGGCCGATCGGGAAGCCAAGGAGATCATTACCCGCTCCATCCAGCGCATCACGCGGGACTACGTGGCGGAGGCGACGATCTCGGTGGTGCCGCTCCCGAGCGACGGGATGAAGGGACGGATCATCGGCCGGGAGGGCCGGAACATCCGAGCGCTGGAGGCCGCGACGGGCATCGATCTGGTCGTGGACGAAACGCCCGAGGCGGTCCTGATCTCCGGCTTCGATCCGCTGCGCCGGGAGATCGCGAAGGTGTCGCTGGAGCGACTGATGGCGGACGGACGGATCCACCCGACCCGCATCGAAGAGGTGGTCGAGAAGGTCAAGAAAGACCTCGACAAGATGATGCTCGAGGAGGCTGAGAAGGTACTCTTCGAGCTGGGGATCGCCAACATCCACCCGGAGATCGTGAAGCTCCTGGGCAAGCTCAAGTTCCGGACGAGCTACGGGCAGAACAACCTCTACCACGCGCGGGAGGCGGCCTACATCTGCGGGATCATGGCTTCGGAGTTGGAGCTGGATGTCAAGCTCTCGCGGCGCGGCGCACTGATGCACGACATGGGCAAGGCGCTGAGCCAGGAGGAGGAAGGCCCGCACGCCATCATCGGGGCGGACTTCGCCAAGAAGTACGGGGAAGAGCCCCGGGTGGTCAATGCCATTGCTGCGCACCACGAGCAGGTCGAGCCGATCTGTCCCGAAACGGTGCTCGTGGCGGCGGCGGAATCGCTGTCGGCGGCGCGGCCTGGGGCGCGGCGGGAGACCGTCGAGGCCTACATCAAGCGCCTCGAGAAGCTGGAGAAGCTGGCCGTGGACTACAAAGGGGTGGACAAGGCCTACGCCATCCAGGCCGGCCGGGAGATCCGGGTGATCGTGAAGCAGGACGCGATCACGGACACAGAATGCGCCGTCCTGTCCCGCGACCTGGCCCGCAAGATCGAGCAGGAGCTGACGTACCCTGGCCAGATCAGGGTCACGGTCATCCGTGAAAGCCGTTATACCGACATAGCGAAGTAAATCTAAACACCGGGGTAAGGCGCACGGGAAGGGGCGCGTCTTGGCGCGCCTGGGGTGGGCGGGTGTAAATGAAAATTCTCTTCATCGGCGACGTCATAGGCGAGCCGGGGCGCAAGACCGTGGCCCGGCAGGTGCCGCGGCTCGTCCGCGAACGCGGGGTGGATTGCGTCATCGCCAACGCGGAAAACGCCGCCGGCGGATTCGGCGTCACGCCGGACGTGGCGCGGGAGCTGTTTGCGGCGGGTGTGCACGTGCTCACGAGCGGCAACCACATCTGGGACAAGAAGGAGATCATCGACTACATCAAGGACGAGCCCAGGCTCCTGCGGCCCGCCAACTATCCCAAGGGCGTCCCGGGCCTCGGCCGCGTCGTGGTGACGACCACCGCGGGTGAGAAAGTCGGGGTGGTGCAGGTGATGGGGCGGGTATCCATGCCCACGGTGGACTGCCCGTTCCGGGTCGTCCGACACGAGGTCGAGGCGGTCAAGCAGGAGGCGCGGACCGTGATCGTGGACATGCACGCAGAGGCGACCTCCGAAAAGATGGCGATGGGCTGGTACCTGGACGGCGAGGTCAGCGGGGTGTTCGGGACCCACACGCACGTCCAGACGGCCGACGAGCGGATCCTGCCCAAGGGCACGGCCTACCTCACCGACGTCGGCATGGTCGGGCCGACCGAGTCCGTGATCGGGATCAAGAAGGAAATCGCCATCGAGAAGTTCCTCTCCCAGATGCCGCGTCGTTTCGAAGTGGCCCCGGGCCCGTGCGTCTTTTCGGCGGTGCTGCTCGACGTGGATACGACGGTGGGCAAGGCCCTCTCGATCGAACGCCTGCGGATAATGGATTGATCGCATGACCGGCGGGCCTCCTCCGCGAACGCTCTACACCGTCTCTGCGCTCACGGCCCTACTTCGAGTCCACATCGAGTCCGCCTTCTCTGACATCTGGGTGGAGGGGGAGGTCTCCAACCTCCGCATCCCTACCTCCGGACACGCCTACTTCACGCTGAAAGACGCCTCCAGTCAGATTCGTGCGGTCCTGTTCCGGTCCGTCGGACGCTCCCTGCGGTTCGCCTTTCAGGACGGGTTGCAGCTCGTCTGCCGAGGCCGGGTGACGGTCTACGAGCCCAAGGGCGACTATCAGGTGATCGTGGAGTATGCCGAGCCGAAAGGGGTCGGAGCGCTCCAGCTTGCCTTCGAGCAGCTCAAAGCGCGGCTGGCGGCTGAAGGCCTGTTCGACCCGGCGCGCAAGCGACCGTTGCCGTTTCTCCCGCGCCGGATCGGGGTGGTCACCTCGCCCACGGGCGCGGCGATCCGGGACATCGTGCAGGTCGCCCATAAGCGCGATCCCGGCGTCACCATCGTGCTCAATCCAGTCGCGGTGCAGGGTGAGAGCGCGGCCGGCGAGATCGCCTGCGCCATCGAGGAGCTTAACAAGATGGGCGGCTTCGACGTCCTGATCGTAGGGCGCGGCGGCGGATCGCTCGAGGACCTCTGGCCGTTCAACGAGGAGGTCGTCGTCCGGGCGATCGCGGCGTCGCGCATTCCCGTCGTCTCGGCCGTGGGGCACGAGATCGATTTTACGATCGCCGACTTCGTCGCCGACATGCGTGCCCCCACACCGTCGGCGGCCGCCGAATTGGTGGTGCGAGACCGGCCCGAACTCCTCACGCGGGTTGTCGGGCTTGGGGACCGCGCCGTGCATGCCATCCGGATCGTTCTCCGGGATCTGTGCGCGCGCGTTGAAGCCGAGCGGCGCGGACTCCTCGATCCGACCGCGCTCGTGGCACGCGCCATGCAGCGTCGCGACGATCTGGAGATGCGCATGCGCCTGGCGCAGGTGAACCGCCTGAAAGGCCTGCGGTCGGCGGTCGAGGCTCTCCGGCAAGACG
>VBOK01000058.1 GCA_005877565.1 Nitrospirota bacterium | reverse complement strand
TCTGCACGGTGATCATAGTCCTGAACGTTTTCCAGAACTGGAACTGCGGCGGAATTTTGTCCCGACTCGCCCAGACAAAGAGGACGAACAACGCGACAAGCAGGTACTGTGTCCTCATCGACACTCCGTTTCGCCCGGATACGAAGCAGCGCTACAGGCTTCACAGTATACAGAGTTACGGGACAGGGTCAACCCTAAGATAAATGCAAGGCTCATGGCTCCCGGTACCGGCGGACACCCAGGAGCGGCCGAGCGCGCTCAGTACTTGTCATAGGTCTTGATGCGGCCGTCACCGCAATCGATTTCCATGACCACGTCGTCGCGCACGTTGACGACCGCCCGAATCGGTTTCTCGGCAAGGACCGGGCTGGTAAACGTGAGTGCCACCCGCGTCATGGCTTGGTTGGCCTTGATGGTGGTGGGCGCTCCCAGGATCTGAATGATCTCCGCCCGGGAGCCACCTGGCTCCACACCGCCACAGGCAGCGAGATTGGCCTCGCCCTGCTGGTGAGTTCGCCAGACCCATGCGCCCGCCACCGCGACCACGCACGCGAGTCCCAGGACCAGCGCTCCCCGACGGCGCGTCATCAATAACTCCGTGCCCTCGCCGTTCGGTGCAACAGCACGGCAACCGCCGCCAGCACAAGCAGCCCCGGCCATCCCCCCAGCGGCGGTGTCTCGAAGAGTTGGAAGGGATCCGCCCCCAGAGTCGGCCAGAGCCCGGTCAGGGCGATCGGCACCGCCAGCAGGATGCCCATGAGCGCCTCGCCGGTCACGAGACCGGCGGCGAACAGGAGACCTCGCGAACTCCCTGTCTCCGTGGGCTCGCCTGCACCCCGCCTCGCCAACGCGCCGACCAAGCCGCCGGCCAAAATCGCCGCGGAAAGCCTCAGCGGGAGGTACATGCCCAAGGCGACCGCGAGCACCGGCATCCGGAAGTCAGAGCTGCGCGCCGCCAGCCGCCGGTCCACCAGAATCACGGCGATGCCGATGGCTGCGCCCAAGCCGACCAACTCCCAGGGAAGCGTGCCCCCGAACACGCCGTGCGCCAGGCCGGCCATGAGCATGGCCTGCGGCGCACTCAAGGGATGGGGATGCTCCGCTGTCACCTGGCCGATGCCGTACTTGGCCTGGAGCAGGACCAGCACCGGCACGATCACCACCGCGGCACTCGCCACCCCGACCACCTGCATGATTTGCTGCTTCCACGGCGTGGACCCCACGATGTAACCCGTCTTGAGGTCCTGCAGGTTGTCCCCGCCCATCGCCGCCGCGCAACACACGACAGCGCCGATCAGGAGCGCTGCCGCCGGCCCGGCCGGATGGGTGCCCCCCATCACAGGCACCAGCACCAAGGCCGTCAGCCCGATCGTCGCGATCGTCACCCCGGAGACAGGATTGCTCGAGCTTCCCACGAGTCCCGCCATGTAGGCGGCCACGGCGGAAAAGAGAAACGCCGCACCGGCCATCAGCACCGTCATCACCAGAGCGACGACGCCGTCCCGCACGACCGTGTGATAAATGAGCGCCATCGGCACCAGCACCAACCCGAACGGCACCAGCACCCAGAGCAGCGGCGCATCATAGTCCGTTCGCAGGACGACGCTCCCGTGCGGGCACCCGCCGGGCGACGCGTCGCGATAGGCAGCGACCGACCGCCGCACCCCTTCGAGCAAGGGCCCGCGAAGCTGGACGAGGGTCCAGAGCCCGCCGACGAGCATCGCGCCGATGCCGACGTACCGGATGCGGGTGCTGCCGATGGACTTGGCCGCCTCGATCGCGGCCACATTTTCCGGCGCGCCCGCCCATGCTCCGTACGCTGGCAACAGCACGAGCCAGCCCAGTGCCCCGCCCAGGAACACCACGCTGGCCGTGTTCGGGCCGATGATGAAGCCAACCGCCAGCAAGGCCGGCGAGAGGTTGACGCCGCCATAGACCACAGATCGTCCCACGCGCGCGGCGCCCTCCAGGGCCTCCGCCCAGAGCCGCAGGCCGTCCTCGCCCAGCTTGACGAGCCCGCCGATGATCGCCGCCGAGAGCAGCGTGCGAAAGCCGGCCACCGCCGTCCCCCCGCCCGATCCGACCTTGAGGACCTCGGCCGTCGCGATCCCTTCTGGATAGCGAAGTCGCTCGGTCACGATCAGGACGCGCCGCAAGGGGATCGTGAACAGCACACCCAAGAGCCCCCCCACCGTGGCGATGGCCGCGGTCTGGCCGTAGTCGAAGCTCGTCCAGTAGCCGATGAACAGGAGGGCTGGGATGGTGAAGATCACGCCGGCGGCGAGGGCTTCGCCCGAGGACGCGGCGGTCTGCACGATGTTGTTCTCGAGGATGTTCGACTCACGAAAGAGGCGGAGCACCGCCATCGAGACGACCGCCGCCGGAATGGACGCCGACACCGTCATCCCGGCGAACAGGCCGAGGTACGCGTTGGCCCCGGCCAGCACGGCGGCGAGCACGACCGAGAGGACCACGGCTTTGAGCGTGATCTCCGGAAGGACGACCTCCGGCGGAACCACTGGGCCCGGATCAGAACTCATCGCTTCTCGATCGGATACCCCACCTCGCGCCATGCCCGGATGCCTCCGTCCATCGAAGAGACGTTGGTATAGCCCATCTTGCGGAGATTGTCGGCGGCCAGCGCGGACCGGAACCCCCCGCCGCAGTACAGGACGATCTCGGCGTGCTTGTCCGGGATCACGGTCTCGATATCCCGCTCGAGGATCCCGCGCCCCAGATGCACAGCGCCCTTGGCATGGTCGGTCGCGAACTCGTTGTCCTCGCGCACGTCGATGAAATGGAACCGCTCGCCGCGGTCCAGTTTGGCCTTCACCTCGGCGATCGTGCATTCCTTGATGTGCTTCTTGGCTTCTTCGACCAGTTTCAGAAACCCCGGATTGTGCCTCATCGTTCCCTCACGTATTCAATACCACAAGTCCATGTGAACTTGAGCTTACCCGAAGATTCGATGGAAGGCAAAATGGGCTTGTCAATCATCGAATGGTTCGGGTAGACTGACGCGGTTTTCCGGGGAGGACCGCATGGCGACGCACAAGGTCACACTGACCCGGTACGGGATCGCCGAGGTGCTCAAGTGGTGCATCGAGCGCAACCACAAGAACATTCCCGGAACGGACAGTGCCGCGTTCCAACTGATGCAGGGGGAACTGAAGAAGAAGCCGGACTCGTCGGATTACTTCACCCTTCACCAGTTCTGGAAAGAGCCGGTGACCATCGAGTTCACGGACGAAGAGATCCACACGGTGGACCGCTGCCTGTACGACAATCCCAATGCCGAGAACAATCAGAATCCCGCGATCCGCTACCGCTTCTGGGTTGCCACAGAGAGCGCCCAATGACTCTCCCTGCCGCGGTCGCACTCGCCCTGTGCTTGGCTGTGTCCTACGCGGCGGCCGCCGATACGCCAGCCGTCAAGCCGCCCCCCGACCTCAGCAAAGGAGAGGCACTCTTCAACAGCCGTTGCGCGGCGTGCCACGGCATCGGCGCCAAGGGGACCCCAGTCGGTCCTCCGTTCCTCGATAAGATCTACGAACCCAACCATCATGCAGATAGCGCCTTCTATCGCGCACCTGAAATGGGCGTGCGTGCCCATCACTGGACGTTCGGCGACATGCCGAAGATTCCGGGCATCAACCGGGACGATCTCACCCAGATCATCGCGTACATCCGGTGGCTCCAAAAGCAGGCCGGCATCTTCTAGCAGCGCGCCGCGTTCACGCCCGTCACGGGGTGCCCCCTCCATCCGCCTTCACCCGCAAAGAATGGGCGGTGATCCAGAAGCACCGGACCCCACAGCACGTTCAACGCCTTATTGATTCACTCCCCTATAACTGGGAAAAACCCAAAGAGACGCTCCGCTCGTTCCGGGGCGTGATCGCCACGGGCACCGCCCACTGCCTGGAAGCGGCCATCACGGCCGCAGTGATCCTGGAGCAGCGCGGCTACCCTCCGCTCTTGCTGAGCCTCGAGTCGGTGGACAAGCTCGACCACGTCCTGTATCTCTTCAAGCAGAACGGGCGCTGGGGGGCCATCGCCCGCTCGCGCGAAGCGGGCCTGCACGGGCGCAAGCCGGTCTTCCGGACAGTCCGTGACCTGGTGCTCACGTATGTGGAGCCCTACGTGGATTTCACCGGCCGGCTGACCGGGTACGGCGTGGGGAACCTGTATGCCCTCGGCGACTACGACTGGCGGTTCTCACCGAGGAACGTCTGGAAGGTCGAACAGTATCTCCTCAAGATGCCACACAAGAAGTATTACATGTCGAAGCGACGCTACGAGCAGGTGTTGCGGCGCTACAAGGCCTTTCGCGGCGCCGACCCAGACGCGCCCGTCAACTACTACGACAGTCGCCCCACCTGGATGGGCAACCCCAACTTCCCCTCACCGCCAATCCCAAAGAAGCTGTTACGGGAGATCAGGGAAGAATCTCTTTTCTGACATGCTTTGACAGGTTTCATCAAACTACCTCAGGCCTTGGCATCGCACTTGCTTGGGTTCTGTGGTAGCGTAGTCAGGAACACCATCGAGGGACAGGTATCAGCATTACGGTGAGGGACAAAAGACTCACAGCCATCTTGGGCGCCTGCGTGCTGTTGTTCTGGATGTCGGAAGTCGCCGCGCAGAACGTGTTGCTGTCGGAGTGGCACGTGGACAGCGGCAAGCGAGCCGTGAAGGAACGCCACTTTGATGAAGCGGAACAGCACTATTTCGCTGCCCTCAAGGAGGCGGCCGGCGCCCCGGGCACTCGTGTGACCGGCAGTATTGCCGCGTTGGCAGCGCTGTACCTCGCAGAAGGGAAGCCCGAGGCGTCGGAGCGCCTCTTCGGGCAGGCGCTCGTCGCCCAAGAGCGAATGTTGGGTCGGGAGCATCCGGCCGTCGCCGAGACCCTGAAGAGCTGGGCCACCCTGAATGCCGATCACGGGAAGGACGAGGCGGCCGAGCGTCTCTTCACACGGGCGCTCGCCATTCAGGAGAAAGCTCTGGGGCCTGAACATCCGGATGTGGCCGACACCCTGAGCAACCTGGCCATCGTGTACAAGAGCCAGAGGAAGTATGACATGGCTGAACGCCTGTACGCGCGGGCGCTTGCCATTCAAGAAAAGGCGCTGGGGCCCGATCATCTGGACATGGCCGATACCCTGAACAACTTGGCAGTGCTCTACAAGGCCCAAAAGCGGTATGCAGAGGCAGAAGATCTCTGCCGGCGCGCGCTGGCGATCCGCGAGAAACACCTTGGGCCTGAGCACCCGGATGTGGCTGTAAGCCTGAACACCCTGGCAAACCTCTATTTCGTCGTGGGGTGGTACAAAGAAGCAGAAGGTCTGCATGAGCGCGCGCTGGCGATCCGCGAGAAACGTCTCGGTCCTGAGCACCCGGACGTGGCCACAAGTCTGAACAACCTGGCGATTCTGTACAACCACCAGGGGAAACACGCCGAAGCAGAGTCTCTCTTCAAGCGAGCGCTGGCAATCCGGGAGAAGAGCCTGGGACCAGAACATCCCAAGGTAGCCGACACGTTGGAAAGCTATGCGGCGTTGCTGGGGGTGATGGAAAGCCCCGAGGAGGCTGAACGACTCGCGGTGCGGGCCAAGGCCATCCGGAGCAAGCAAGGGTCCTAAAAAGAGCCGCACCCAATACATGAGGCGAGTCCATAATTCTTTTCACCGACGTTCTCTAGACTTTCTTCATTCGTCGCCAGGTGACCAGCCCGGCCAGACCGGAGCCTAAGAGGAGAACTGTCCCAGGCTCTGGAACAGGAGTGCCCACCTGAAGATTATCGATTCCGACAGGCGCAGTAGTCCAATCGACGAATTGCAGTTGGGTCACCGGTCCGTAGTTCCACCCGTGAGAGGAGTCGAAATAGTACGTGTTGAAATGTCCAAGGTCCCCTGTCTGTACGTTGGGGGTTGGTGGTGGTGGTGTCAAGCAATTTGTCGAGCAAAACGGAAGGGTCTCGCTCAAAATGTCCACGCTAAAGCCGACTCCAATAGCATAAACATCAATATCCGCACCCATGTTAGTCTGAGGAAAAATTTCCCAATCAAAGGCAACCGATGAGATTGGCTTGGCGAACGTCATGGCAATGCGATCATTCATGTTTGCAGAGGCGTTTTGCCAGTCGTTGATGAGGTACGTGTCATTGCTGTGTGTCGACGGATATGTCGTAATTGGGCTGTTCCAACTTGGGGCGCCATCCGTATTGCCAAGGTAAGGGTAGCCCGCAGTGGGATGTCCATCTGGCGTACCTCGTATCGACTTGGTCCCCGTGTTCAGAGTAACAGAATTCGAGCCGGCGAAGACACTATTCATATAATTCTGAATGTTGGTGATATCTGTGGATTTAGTAGAGTTAGGGGTGACACTATCGAAATCAAACGTAACCGCTGCCGAAGGGACCGGCCCGGCTACTCCTACCCAAGCCAACGCTCCAGCCAAGATTGTTGAGTAGAGGCGTTTTCTGGCCGACGCTACAGCTACTGCAACAACAGCTCGAATGATTGTGTACTTACAGCGTTGACGCATTTTATTCCTCTTCGATCTACTCGCTACTTTTCAGATTTGTTGCTGGTTTTAAAAGATAAAGCAGATTCGCTGCCAGATTTGTTCAATGGTGTAATCCATTGATAACGCGTATTTTTATCTATTTCATTTCGAAACTGCAGAAGGGAGTGTAACCGTTTCTGTCAGCTCGGTAGGCAATCTGAGGGTACGCGAAGCGATCTCTTGTGTGTATTTAAGACCAAGTTGGTTGTTCTTGATCTTTCACCTTTCGGTTTCATGAGTCCCAGATGTCAAATTCTCTGACACCCTACGGTTGGAGGTGGTAGTGACGGTCTTATAAGAGGAACGGGCGACGTCGGTTGGGGGCTACCCCCCGCCTAGAAGTCAGTCTTCACAGCTCACCTACCTTGAAGTTCAGCGCCGGCCGCTTCGTCCACCAGCCAGAACAGCCGCTCAGGTCCAGGTTGGATACATTTGGCTGGATACTGCTCGGGCGGCGCCGTCCCTTCCAACACTTCCCGAAGGGCGGGCGCTTTCTGACGGCCTGCCACCATGAAGAGCACCTGGTGCCCCGCGTTCAACACCGGCAGGGTCACCGTCAGGCGCCGAGGCGGCGCCTTGGGCGCATCCAGCACGGGCGCCACCCACCGCGATTGTTCCTCGAGCACCGGCGATCTTGGAAACAACGAGGCCGTGTGCCCGTCCGATCCCATGCCCAGCAGCACCAAATCAAAACGCGGGAACGCCCCGAAGGACGCGCGCAGCACGCCCTCATACGCCGCTGCGGCGGCATTCAAGTCTTCCGCTTCCGCCTTCATCCGGTGTATGGATGATTCTGCAATCCCTAATGGTCGAAACAGCACTTCATCGGCCATGCGGTAGTTGCTCTGCGAATGATCGGGCGGCACGGCCCGTTCATCCCCGAAGAAGAAGGCGCTACGGTCCCAGTCCACACGCGACCGATACTCGGCTGAGGCCAGGAGCGTATACAAGGCTTTCGGCGTCGTCCCGCCGGCCAACAACACACGGAACAGTCTGCGTGCGCTCGCAGCCTGCGCCGCCAGCTTCACGAACAGCTCGGCGGCCGCACGCGCGACCGCGGCTGCATCCTCCACCACTTCCACTCTGCACGCGGTCATCGGCATATCCCGTCTCAGACGAGGAGCAGCCCCGCGGCCCGCGCCCGTTGCCACAGGGCCGACCCGACCAGCGCATCGAACCCGCGCGGCCCGCCCAGCGGATATGCCTCGCGGACTTCTCTGAGCGGGGGGTATCCTTCCCCTCGCTTTTCCCGTGTAGGCGTCGCGGATCGGATGAGGTCCAGCAGCCAGTCTGCCTTCTCCGAAGAGAGTCGCACCTCGATGTCTTCGGTCTGATTGGGAAGGATCACACGGCGAAGTCGTCGCCCACAGGATTCACTCACCGGCGCGCCCCCGATCCAGACGACCCGACGTTCTTCCATCGGATCATCTTGAACGGACGTTGCTTCCAGCACGCGTGCAACCCAATGACGCGGCACCATCGGTCGCGGGACCGGGTGGTCGAACCATTGCCGGACATGGGCCGCCAATCCCTCCCCGCGCATGTAAAAGGAGAGGGCCGCTCTCAATCCGACGCCGAGCCACTCTGGCGCTTTCCCGGCCGGATCGTCGTGGGTGAGATCGTTCTCCGCAAAGCCACCGAACGACGGCCCTGTGATGCGGATGCCGTGGGTTGTCGGATCCAGACCGATTGGGCTGTGAGCGGTCGCCACGAAGCGGTGCCAGAACGCCGATTGGATCAGGCCGCGCGCGAACAGTTGCCGCACGCGCTCGAGGGTCTCCACGGTCTCTCCGATGGTTTCGCCCGGGAACCCGTACATGAGATAGGCGTGCACCATGACACCGGCGGCCTGAAACGCCGCCGCCACGCGCGCGGCCTGGGCGACGGTGATTCCCTTCTTCATGGCGTCAAGGAGCCGATCGGCGGCCGCTTCAAGCCCTGCGGTGACGGCGACGCACCCAGACGCGGCGAGCAGGCGGCAGAGGTCCCGCGTGAAGGCCAGCTCGAAGCGGATGTTCCCCCACCACGTGATCGCCACGCCCCGTTCCAATAGACATAACGCCAGGCCCTTGAGGCCAGCCGGCGGCGCCGCCTCGTCCACGAAGTGGAACCCCCGTCGCCCCGTCTCAGCGATCAGCGCCTCGACGCGGCCGGCCAGGATCGCGCTCGGCGTGGCCTCATACCGTCCGATGTAGTCCAGGCCGACATCACAGAAGGTACACTGCTTCCAATAGCACCCGTGCGCCACCGTCAGCTTGTTCCAGTGCCCGTCCGACCACAGGCGGTGCATGGGGTTCAGCGTGTCAAGCACGGAGAGATACCGGTCCAGCGCCAGCCCGGCGTAGGTCGGCGTGCCGATCTCGGCCATGCCGAATTCGGGATCGCGGGCCCCGTCCCGCCACACAACACGCCCCTCCGACCGCAGGAAGGTCCGCCGCAACTCAGCCTCGTCGCGCTTGCCGGCGAGGTGCTCCACGAGACCGAGCAGGGGCCGCTCGCCGTCATCCAGCGTCACGTAGTCCACGTAGTCGAACAGGCGCGGCTCCTGGAGACGGCGCAGTTCCGTGTTCACGTAACCCCCACCGAGCACGATCCGCACATCAGAACGCCGCGCTTTCACGGCCTGGGCAATTCGGAGCGCGCCGTAGAGGTTGCCAGGGAACGGGACCGTCAGCCCGAGCAGGGTCGGATCGGCCGCCTCCACGTGCCGCCAGACGGCGTCGAGCAGCATCTCGTCCGTCAGGCTGGGCGGCTGGGCGAGGGCACACGCCACGGTATCGAACGAAGAGGCCGAGACGCCGACGTGCTCCGCATAGCGGCTCAGCGCGAACTGGGGCGACACGGTTTCATGAATCAGATCGGCCAGGTCCTCCAGGTAGAGCGTGGCGAGATACCGGGCACGGTCCGTCGTGCCGAGTGTTCCGAAGGCGCGGCTCTGCTCGTCCGCATGGGCAAACCGGGGGCCTTGCGGGAGGAAACGTCCCTGACAGATCCGCGGCGCCAGCGTCGGATCCTGTCCCTGGAGAAACCCGATCACGGCGTCGATCGAGTCAAGATAGGCCTGTTCCAACGCCAGCATCTGCTCGGCTTCGCCCGGCAGGTCTCCTGGCATGTCACGGACGCGATCGAACACGCGCGTCCGACCGCCGCGGGAGAGTAACGCAAGGACCATCTCGATTCCAACATCGGCCTGCGTCACGCTATAGCCATGCCGCGTGAGAAAGCGGGTCAAGTACGCGGTGGAGGGATAGGGCGTGTTGAGCTGGGTCAGCGGCGGGATCAGCAGGAGGAGACGAGGAGTATTCATGACGCAGCCTTTGATTCTTCTCCATGAAGGCCGACGGCGGTCAGCAACTCTTCGCGCTCCTTGGGCGTGAGGTGCCGCCACTTCCCGACCGGCAGTTCGCCCAGGCGAATGTGCATAATGCGGATGCGGACAAGGGTCACGACTCGGTATCCAAGCGCCGAGCACATACGGCGAATCTGGCGGTTGCGCCCTTCCGTCAGCGTGATCCGGAACGTGGTCGCCTCCTCTTTCTTCGTCCGGCACGGTCGGGTCTTTTCTCTCAGCACCAGGACCCCCTTCTCCAGTTGTTTCAGAAAGGACAAGGAGTATGGGCGATCCACGGTGACCATGTATTCCCGCTCGTGGCCGAACTCAGCCCGCAGGATGCGGTTGACGATATCGCCGTCGTTGGTGAGCAGAATCAAGCCCGAGGAGTCCTTGTCCAGGCGGCCGATGGGGAAGATGCGCTCGGGATAGCCGACCGCGTGCACGATGTTCCCGGCCACGTGAAGCTCAGTCGTGCAGGTCACGCCGACCGGTTTGTGGTACGCCAGGTACACCGGCGGAGGCTGGTGGGACACCACGCGCCCGTCCACGGTCACCACGTCCGCATCCGTCACCTGATCGCCCAAGACCGCCACACGCCCGTTGATCCGGACGCGGCCCTCTTCGATCATCCGATCCGCAGCGCGACGGGAACAGAACCCCTGTTCGGTGAAGAACTTGTTGATGCGGACCGTGCTCATGTGCGGGCGACCCGTGCCAGGAAGCCATCTCCAGAACAGAGCATAGGCCCAGCAGTGTAAGCCGAACGGGAGGAGATTTCAAACCGGGAGCGTCGCGGATGGTTAGGTAAACAGCAGCTCGCTGAACTCGGACATGAAGCCGTAATACAGCGGTGCGAAGTGCGTCAGACTGTCGGGGCTCGTCTCCTTCAGCTTCTTGAAAAAGAATACTTGTTGCCGCGGGTCTACCTGTTCGAGTAACTTGCCGAGGTTGGCGATCGAGTAGCTGCCGGCCGGGACGCTCAGGACGTAGTGGACGAGACGCTCGACAAACTGCTCGGCGACATACGGACTCGTGATCAAGCCATCGGGGATTTTGCCCGTCGCCAGCATCTCCTGAAACGGCAGCGCCTGGGCTGCGAACGGGACTGTCGTAGGCTGGGCGTCCAACACCACTGCCTCCACATCAACGGCAGAGCGCAACTGCGGCCCACTCTACAAAAGGGTCGGACTAGAGTCAAGGACGGTGGGGACTGTCCAGTGGCGACTTTCTGGATTTCGCTGTGGCAATCCTCCCGATGCTTGTGTAGAATGCCGGCGCTTTGTGCTCATCCAAGGGAGGTCTGCATGACAGTCCGCGTGTCTGCTCAGTGGTGGTTGACGCCGGTCCTCGTCAGCGTCAGCCTGGTGGGTCTTCCGACGCCGCCGGCCGCCGCGGCGCCCGCCTACGCCGACAACGTTGTGGTGATCATGGTGGATGGGTTGCGGCCCGACGCGCTCAAGCAAGCCGAGGTGCCAACCTTGGATGGCCTGATCAAGCGAGGGGCCTCCACCATGAAAGCACAGACCGTCGAGCCCAGCCTCACGCTGCCGGCCTTCGCGTCGATGATGAGCGGCCTGCCGGTCGACCAGCATGGAGTGGACTGGAACGAGTACGATCCCCCGCGCGGCTTTATCAAGTCCCCGACCCTGTTTGAGATCGCCTCGTTCAACGGCCGCAAGTGGGGCGCGGCGTTTCTCAATAAGGAGAAGCTGCTGCACGTGATCAAACAAGATCACCAACTGCTGTTGAACGTGTGTAGCATCAACGAGCAGGGCTGCAACGCCAAGAAGATCACCGGCGACGTGATCGACTCCTACAAGACCGCGACCGAAGGCAAGCCTGCCCTGTTCGTCGTTCAGTTGGCCGACGCCGATGCGGCCGGCCACGACCAGGGCTGGATGAGCAAGCCCTATTTGAAAGCGGTGGAGGAAGTTGATCGGGCGATCGGAACCCTCCTCAAGGGATTCAAGGACCTGGGGCTCTACGATCGGACCACGTTTATCGTGACCGCCGACCACGGGGGCCACGCCAAGACCCACGGCACTTCGATGGCCGAAGACATGACCATCCCCTGGATCGCGGCGGGACCGGGGATCAAGGCCGGGTATGAGATCAAGCGGCCGGTCTCGCTGATCGACACCGCCGCGACCATCATGCGCGCGTTCAATATCACTGACTACTACGTGGAATGGAAGAGCCGACCGATCGAGGAGATCTTCGTGGACAGGGCAGGGACGCCGACGCCCTCGGGAGCAGCAAAGCCTAATCGATGATGTACCTGATCGGGTCGACGGCGTGGCCTTGGAGTTCGATTTCGTAATGGAGGTGGGGACCAGTCGAGAGGCCCGTGTTCCCGACCTCTCCGATGATATCTCCCCGCTTCACAGTCTGTCCCCTCCTCACTCTCACCTTGGACATGTGCCCGTAGAGCGTCTTGAAGCCGTAGCCGTGAGACAACACGACCACGTTGCCCAGACTCTTCTCAGGTCCGGCCGCGATGACGAACCCGGCCGCCGGCGCTTTGACCGGCGTGCTCATCGGCGCGGAAATGTCCAATCCGCTGTGCATCATGTCCTCTCCGGTAAAAGGGGACACGCGGCGCCCGAAGCCTGAAGAGACCCAGCCACGGACCGGCCAGATCGAAGGCGTGGACGCCCACTGCGCGCGCCGCTGGCCGACGATACCGGTCAGTTCATGCAGGTACCGCTCTTGGATGACTGCTTCCTCCTTGAGCCACGTCATCTTCTGCTGCAATTGCACAACGACCTCTCGCAGCGATTCGCCCTCGCCTCCCATGCCGCCCGCCGACCGGAGAATCACGCGGGACTCCTCCTTACCGCCCAGTCCAAGAGGAGACGGCGGGATTTTGGGCGGGTCCAAGCCCAGCATGACGCGCAGCCGGACATTCACTTCCCGCATGTTGGACAGTTGCTTGCGCAGATCCTCCATCGCCGAGGAGAGGGTGGTGGCCTGCTGGCGGTGCTGGGTTGCCTCGGACCGCAAGGTCTCGAGTTCCCAGATCTCCCCGCTGCGGGTGACATACTGAACGAGGAAGAGAGCCTCCAGGACGACCGCGACCACGGTCGCGAGCAGCAGCACGCGGACGGTGCGCCGCTTGATGCTGAACCGGCGCGGACGCGAGGTCGCGCTCGGGAAGATGACAATGTGAAATTCCTGGTCAGCCTTCTTACTCATCTAGGTTACCTCTTTAGGAAATCCCGCCAGTCCTGCAAGATAAGTAGGGGCAAAGGACTACCACAGCGACCGGCCCGATGTCAATAAGAGAGACTCTCCTGTCATGCAAAGCGTGTGGTTGTCAAGTGAAATTGCGTATCGTGCTGGGCTAGGTGGACTCGGCCACCCACCGAAGGTAATCGGAAGACCCCACAAGGATTGGGAGGGCGATGATCTCCGGGACGCTATAGCTATGGAGTTGCTTGACTGCGATCGCGAGTTCCCGAAACCGCGCGCGCCGGGATTTCACCACCAGGAGGAGTTCGTCTTCCTGGGAGAATTTGCCCTGCCAGATGAAGAGCGACCGTACCTGGGGCACGATGTTCACACACGCAGCAAGCCGGTCCTCGACCAGGCGCCGGGCGATGCGCTCCGCCTCCTCGCGCGAGGCCACCGTGATCAAGACCACGAGGGCGTCCTCCCCTTCGACGATCTTCATCTGTTCTCCACCCATCGCCTCACCTCGCTTTCATGCGCTGCGCAGCCGCCCCCGGACGGCCCACACCTTTGCGTACTCCGTCGGTTGACAGCACGAAGAGGGTGAGCTTACTATCCTTCTGCGAGAGGAGGGTCCGCGCCATGGGTTTCACATCACGGTCCAGGAGTTGAAAGAAAAACTTGAACGGGGAGAAAAGTTTGTCCTGGTCGACGTCCGGGAACCTTGGGAATACAACATCTGCAAGATCCCGGGCGCTCAGCTCATCCCGCTCGGCTCGCTGGCCACCGAATACAAGAAGCTCGACCCGAACGCCGAAATCGTCCTGCATTGCCACATGGGAATGCGCAGCATGGACGCAACCCAATTCCTCCTGCAGCAAGGGTTCAAGAACGTGAAGAACCTCACCGGCGGTATCAACGCCTGGTCCCTGCAAATCGACCCATCAGTCCCCAGATATTAGTCGAGCGCTGTTACGCCGGCCGGACCGTTTTCCTGTAATACTCCACGGTCCTCTCGAGGCCGTCCTTCAGCGAGACTTTCGGCTCCCAATCCAACACAGCTCGTTGATGGTGGTCTCCTTCCCCGTCCCCACGTTGTAGATCCCGTGGGCGGCCTTGTTCATGGCCGCCATGTTCGCCTCGACCACATCGTCCACGTAAATGAAATCACGCGTCTGCCGGCCGTTGCCGTTGATGATCGGCTGCTCGCCGAGCAACATCTTCTGCGCGAAGATGCCCACGACCCCCGCCTCGCCATGCGGATCCTGGCGAGGCCCGTAGACATTGCCGTACCGCAGGCTCACGTACTCCAGACCGTCGGCATCGCGGAAGTACCGCAGGTATTCGTCCCCCACCGCCTTGCTGATGCCGTAGGGAGAAGCCGGATGCGTCGGGTGGGACTCCGACACCGGCAACGACTCCGGCTCCCCGTACACCGCCCCGCCTGAGGAGGCAAAGATCATCTTGCGCACGCCGTACTTGATCGCCTGCCGCAGGACGTTGAGCATTCCCAAAATGTTGACGTCGGCGTCGAACCTCGGATCCAGCACGGACCGACGCACGTCCATCTGCGCCGCGTGGTGCGACACGATCGCTGGCCGCTCCCGGCGGAAGACCCGCTCCAGCCACCACCCGCGAATGTCGCACCGGTAGAACCTGGCGGCGCGGTTGACATGCCGCCGCTTGCCCGTGGACAGGTTGTCGACGACCACGACTTCATAGCCTTCTTGGACGAGCCGGTCCACGATGTGCGACCCGATGAAGCCCGCCCCGCCCGTTATCAGAATCTTCATTTTCACAAAGCCGTCCCTCCTGACCCGGTGGCCGACCGGTACCACTGGACGAAGGCGGCGATGCCTTCCTTGATCGTTGTGCGCGGGGCGTAGCCCAGGAGGATGATGGCCTTCTCGATGTCGGCAAAGGTGACCAGCACGTCGCCCGCCTGCATGGGATGCCACTCGATGCGCGCCGGCTTCCCTACGGCTTCTTCGATCAGCCGGATGACCTCCCGCAGCTCAACGACGTGGGAGACGCCCAGGTTCACCACCTCGAACGCGTGCGGGCGGTCCAGCGCGGCCAGTATCCCTGCGACAACGTCGTCCACATAGGTGAAGTCCCGGCGCGCCGACCCGTCTCCGAAGACCGGCACGGGGCGGCCTTGCTCCACGAGCCGGACGAACTGATGGATCGCCATCTCAGGCCGCTGCCGCGGGCCATAGACCGTGAACAGACGCGCGCAGGTGATCGGAATCCCGTACAGGACGGCATAGGTCCGGCACAGGTGCTCCCCCGCCAGCTTGGTAGCGGCGTACGGCGAGATGGGTCGTAGCTCGCTTTCCGACTCGCGGAACGGAATCCGTTCGCAGGCCCCATAGACCGACGACGACGACGCGAAGACGAAGTTCCGGATCCCCTTGTCTTTGCAGACTTCCAGAAGCTGCAGGGTCCCGCGGACATTGACCTCTTCGTAGAGCAACGGCATGTGCAGGGACGGGCGCACACCTGCCCGGGCAGCCGCATGGAAGACTCGGCTGATCGGGCGACTGGCAAACACCCGCGCCAGCGCCTTGGGGTCCCGGATGTCCCCTTCGATGAGGGTGAACCGGTCGGAGCGGAGCGCGTCGGAAAGGTTCCGGCGCTTGACGGCCGGATCGTAGTAATCATCAAAGTTGTCCAGGCACACCACATCGTGGCCACGGGCCAACAACGCATCAACGACGTGCGACCCGATGAATCCGGCGCCGCCCGTGACCAGCACTGCCCCGTCGCCGTCCTTCACGTATGCAGCCCGTCCCTTCCCGCAATCGTTGCGCACATCCGGCGATCAGACGCGAGGCCGTAACCAGACCACGTACTCGACGTTTCCCTTCTGGCCTTTGATCGGCGAGAGCACCTTGCCTCTCCATTGCCACTGCTGCGCTTCCAGGGCCGCGCGGACCTTCCGGACAGCCTCCTGCCGCAGACTCTCATCACGGACAATGCCGCCCTTTCCGACCTTGCCCTTACCGACTTCGAACTGTGGCTTGAGCAAGGCCACCACCTGGCCCTCGTCCTTGAGACACCGGCGCACGGCCGGGAGGATGAGCGAGAGCGAGATGAAGGAGACGTCAATGGTGGCCAAGTCCATAGGCTCAGGCACCCGCGCGCGGTCCAGGTAGCGCGCGTTGCACCGTTCGACCACGACCACCCGGGGGTCTTGACGGAGGCGCCAGGCCAGTTGGCCGTAGCCGACATCCACCGCATAGACGCGTGCGGCGCCTCGCTGCAAGAGGCAGTCCGTAAACCCACCCGTCGAGGCGCCGACATCCAGGGCGACCAAACCCTCCGGATTGATGCCAAACGCATCCAACGCCGCCGCCAACTTGAGCCCGCCCCGACCCACATACGGGTGCTCCGGCTCGGTGATCTCGATCGCGGCGCCAGCAGGAATGGGTTGAGAAGCCCGGCTGGCAACTTGGCCGGCCACGGTGACGACGCCGGCCAGGACGAGACTCTGGGCCCGCGCCCGGCTCTCTACGAGTCCGCGGCGGACCATGACCAGATC
>VBOK01000206.1 GCA_005877565.1 Nitrospirota bacterium | reverse complement strand
AAGCCGACTGCATCGAGCTGCACACAGGCCGGTACGCCAACGCGACGGGGCTCAAGGAACAAGACAGCGAGTTCGAAGCCCTGGTGCAGGCCGCGCGCGCCGCGTACAAACTGGAGCTGGTGGTCAACGCCGGCCACGGCCTCGATTACCGGAACGTGCGGCGCCTGCGCACCATCTCCGAAATCGTCGAGTACAACATCGGCCACAGCATCATTGCCCACGCCGTCTCGGTCGGTCTTGAACGGGCGGTGCGGGAGATGAAAGACCTCCTTCGCTAACCATGGAACTCGTCACCGCCGCGGAGATGCGCGAGCTGGACCGCGCCGCCATCGAGACGCGGAACATTCCGAGCCTCCGTCTCATGGAGAATGCCGGGAAGGCGGTGGTCGAGGAGATGGAACGGTTCTTCGGCCCGCTGCGCGGGAAGGCCGTCACCATCGTCGCCGGCAAGGGACAGAACGGCGGGGACGGCTTCGTGACGGCGCGGCTCCTTCGACAGCGGCGCTGCCAGGCGCGCCTGGTCCTGCTGGCCTCGCCGTCCGCCTTGAAAGGCGACGCCGCCACGAATCTGAAAAAGTTTCAGCGGGCCGGCGGGCGCTGTCTCGCAGTGGAATCCCCTGCCCAGCTCGCATCGATCCTGAGCCCGCTCCTCCAAGACAGCGATCTGGTGGTGGACGCCATCTTCGGGACTGGCCTGAACGCCCCGGTGCAAGGGTTGCCGGCCACGGCGATCACGCTGATGAATGCCTCCCGGAAACCGATCGTCGCCATCGATCTGCCCTCTGGGCTTGACGGCGATACCGGGGCCGTCCTGGGGATCGCCATCACGGCCACGCTCACGGTGACATTGGCCCGTCCCAAGCGCGGACTCTATCTGGGCACCGGCCCTGATCACGCCGGCGCGATCCGGGTGGCGGATATCGGCATCCCGCCCGATATCATCGGGGCAGCAAAGATTCCCGTGACGCTGCTCGAGGCGGCGGACATCCGCGCCTGGCTTTCGGTTCGGCCCCGCACGGCGCACAAGGGGACGTTCGGCCACGCCGGGATCATCGCCGGATCCGCCGGCAAGACCGGGGCGGCCGCGATGGCCGCACAGGCCGCGCTCCGGATCGGCGCGGGTCTCGTCACGGTCGCAGCCCCGCGTAGCGTGTCGGACGTGCTCGAGGCCAAGCTGCTGGAAGCCATGACCTATCCCGTCCCAGAGACCGAGGCCCGCACGCTGTCCAAGCAGGCCCTGGAAGCCCTGCTCGCGTTTGCCGAGAGCAAGACTGCGCTGGCCATCGGACCGGGGATCGGCACGCATCCCGACACCCAGGCGCTGGTCCACAATCTGATCGTGTCGGTGAACCGGCCGACCGTCCTCGACGCCGACGGCATCAACGCCTTCGCCGGTCACAAAGAGATGCTCGGCCAAGCGCGCGGACCGCTGGTGCTGACACCCCATCCAGGAGAACTGGCGCGCCTGCTCGGCGTCACCACCGCGGACGTGCAACGGGACCGGCTCGGCATCGCGTCGCGCGTGGCGCGCGAGCAGAACGTCTGCGTGGTCCTCAAGGGCGCGGGCACCGTCGTGGCGGGATCGGACGGCCGGCTGGCCGTCAATCCGACCGGCAATCCCGGCCTGGCGACAGGAGGGACTGGAGACGTGCTGACCGGCATCATCACGGGCCTCCTGGCGCAGGGGCTGGCCCCGTGGGATGCGGCCTGCGTTGGCGTCTATGTGCATGGATTGGCGGGTGACCTTGCCGCAACGGAAATAGGCGAGATGGGACTGATCGCCGGGGACGTCATCCGTGCGATTCCCCGCGCCATCCGTCGAATCCGGGAAGACGACTCGCCAGCTCGATGACCACCAACCCCGCACGCTTGGCAGAGAAGGTCGGATCGGCAGTCGCTTGGGAGACGACGTCAGCAGCGGAAACCCATGCCCTGGGCAAGGCCTTGGGGGAGGCCTGCATCGGACGTGAAGTCGTGGCCCTCGTCGGGCCGCTGGGCGCCGGCAAGACCTGCCTCGTTCGGGGCATCGCGGAGGGCTTGGGCGTGCCGATGATTGAATGGGCCGACAAGGCCCCAGGCGTGCTCCCGCGCGACCACCTGTGGATCACCCTGGACCACCTGGGCGGGGATCGTCGCCGCGTGGCGCTCCATCCACGAGGTGCGCGTTCGACGGAGCTGGCCACGCGGGCCACGGCGCGCCTCGCCAAACAGCCACGGACGGAAAGCGCATGAAGCAACTTTGGGCCCCCTGGCGTCTGGCCTTTATCGAACAGGCATCAGGCGACACCGGCTGCATCTTTTGCGAGAAGCCGGCCCTCCGTCAGGACGGGAAGACGTTCATTCTCTGGCGGGGCCGTCACGCCTACGTGCTCATGAACATCTACCCGTACACCAACGGCCATCTCCTGATCGCGCCCTACCGGCACATCGCGGCCCTCGAGGACCTTCCCGAGACGATCCTGCTGGACATGCTGCGTCTGTTGCAGCGCTCGATCAAGGCCATCCGGAAGGCTTACGCGCCCGAAGGGTTCAACATCGGCGTGAACCAGGGGAAGGTCGCGGGCGCCGGGATCGAGCACCATATCCACCTGCACGTCGTGCCGCGGTGGAGCGCGGACACGAACTTCATGCCGATCCTCGGGGAGACCCGTGTCTTGCCGCAGCACCTCAAGGCTTCCTACATGCGCTTGAAGGCGGCGTTCGGCCCAGGCCGTTCGTCGTCGGCCGGTCCGCGGCGGGCGCGAACGTCGCGCCGCGCCCGGCAGGGATGACCGCCAATGATCCGTCTGATCCTCGTGGTCGTCCTCATCGCGCTGTCGATCACCTTCTTCTTCCAGAACCGCCAGGAAGAAGCGGTCCTGCACTACTTCGGGGCGACCACGCCGCCGACGCCCATCTATAAACCGATCCTGAGCGCGTTCGGCACCGGCCTTTTGATCATGGGACTCCTCCTGTTCCCCGCCTGGATCAAGCTGCGCATGGAGCTGCGACGGACCCGCACCGCCCTCCATCTCGTGGAGGAGGAACTGGACCGGCTCCGCGCCACGCAGGGGATTCCGGTCGCTCGCCCCCCGGTGCCTGGGCGAGAGAACGCCGAGGATGAGGATGCTCCCTGATCTCACGCCGCTCATGCGGCAATACCGTCAGGTCAAGCAGCGGTATCCGGACGCCATCCTTTTCTTCCGGGTCGGGGATTTCTACGAAATGTTCTACGAGGACGCGATCGAGGGCTCACGCCTGCTCGAGATCGCGCTGACCTCGCGCGACAAGCACAAGGCCGATCAAGTGCCCTTGTGCGGCGTTCCCTATCATGCCGCCACCAGCTATATCGCCAAGCTCTTGCGGGTCGGCCGCTCGGTGGCCGTCTGCGATCAGGTCGAAGACCCACAGGCCGCCAAGGGCCTCGTGCGACGCGAGGTCGTGCGCGTGTACACGCCGGGCACGTTGATCGAGCCGGACCTGCTGGCCGCCGGCGAGCCAAACTACCTGGCGGCGATCGCGCCCGGCTCGTCCGGAGCCGGGGTCGCCTGGCTGGATCTGTCCACAGCGGAGTTCCGGGTGCTGGAACACCGAGCCCCCTGGACGGACTCGGTCCGCGACGAACTGCTCCGGATCGAGCCCCGCGAGATCCTGGTCCCGGACGAGGAGGCGGAGCGACTCCGCGCCATCATCGGTCCCATCGCCGTCGCAATCACGCCGGTCCCGGCGTCGACCTTCCATCGCGCGGCAGCGCACGCGCTGCTGCTCGGGCATTTCCGCGTCGCCTCCCTGGCCGGCTTCGGCTGCGACGACAAGCCCCTTGCCGTCTCCGCCGCGGGCGCCCTCTTGCAGTACGTCACCGCCACTCAACCAGGCTCGCCCCTGTCCCACGTGACGAGGATGCAGGTCTCCGCGCAGGGCGGCACGATGCTCTTGGATCGGGCGACGCAGCGCAACCTCGAATTGGTCCGGCGAGCCGTGGACGGCCAGGTGAGCGGATCTCTCCTCAGTGTCCTTGATCGGACCGTCACGCCCCTGGGCGCCCGGCTGCTGCGGGAATGGGTCCTCCACCCCTTGACGGATCTGGCGCAGATTGCGGCGCGCCAAGAGGCTGTCGCCGACCTCCATGGTCACCTGGATCGGCGGAGTCGCCTCCGCACGGCCTTACGCGGCGTGTCGGATCTCGAGCGATTGATGAGCCGGATCGTGCTCGGCGTGGCCAACGCGCGAGACCTCCGCGCGCTCAAAGACTCCATCGCCGCAGTCCCGGCCATCAGCCGGGTGCTGGCGGCCTGCACCGCCCCGCTCTTGCGCGAGAGGGCCGAGGCCTGGGACGATCTCGCGCAGTTGGCCGCGAAGATCGAGCAGGCGATTCACCCGGAGCCCCCCGCGTCGGTCAAAGAGGGGGGATTGATTCGCGACGGCTACAACGTCGACCTCGACGAACTGCGCGCGATCAGTCGGGACGGGAAGACCTGGATCGCTCAGATCGAGCTGCAGGAACGGCAACGCACCGGCATCGACTCCCTGAAAGTCCGCTACAACCAGGTCTTCGGCTACTACATTGAAGTCACGAAGCCCAACCTGCCGCGGGTGCCCGCGCATTACGTCCGCAAGCAGACCCTCGTCAACGCCGAGCGGTTCATCACACCGGAGCTCAAGACCCTCGAGGACAAGGTGCTGGGGGCCGAAGACCGCATCCGCGCCCTGGAGTACGAACTGTTCGACGCCTTGCGAAGGGAAGCCGCCGGCTCAGCGCCCCGCGTCCAGACCCTCGCGCGCGCGCTGGCTTTGGCCGACGCGTTAGCGTCCCTGGCTGAAGTGGCGGCGGAAGGCGGGTACTGCCGTCCCGAGTTGATGCCGGACGACCTGCTCATCATCAAGGACGGCCGCCATCCCGTGCTCGAACGGCAGGACCTCCCCGGCGGGTTCATCCCCAACGACGTGCTGCTGGGCGGGCCGGACCACCGGCTCCTCATCATCACCGGGCCCAACATGGCCGGCAAGAGCACCTACCTGAGACAGACCGCGCTGATTGTGCTGATGACCCAGATGGGCGGGTTCGTGCCGGCCAAGTCCGCCGTGATCGGCCTCGTGGACCGGATCTTCACGCGGATCGGCGCCGCCGACAATCTGGTGGAGGGCCACAGTACCTTCATGGTGGAAATGACCGAGACGGCCAACATCCTCCACCACGCCACGTCGCGGAGCCTGATCATCCTCGACGAGATTGGACGGGGCACAAGCACATTCGACGGGCTCAGCATCGCGTGGGCCGTCGCCGAGTATCTGGCCGATCGCAACCGGATCGGCGCCCGGACGCTCTTCGCGACCCACTACCACGAGTTGACAGACCTGGCGCGCACCCATGCGGGCGTGCGGAACTACAATGTGGCGGTCCGGGAACGAGGGGAAGACATTCTCTTTCTGCGGAAGATCGTGGAAGGCGGGGCCGACCGCAGCTACGGTATCCACGTGGCCCGCCTGGCGGGCTTACCCGGAGACGTCGTCGCGCGAGCGGAGGACGTGCTCAAACGG
>VBOK01000057.1 GCA_005877565.1 Nitrospirota bacterium | reverse complement strand
GGAAGCCTCGCCGCCCTGCTTGCAAGCGTGCAACTCGCGCCTGCGACAGTGGTATTCCTAAGCAGCCACCGAATGCAGCCTGACCTGTTCCAAAGTGAAGCGCTCTACTGGTCCACCCACCCTCTGCGGTTATTGACGGTCGTGGCGGCACCAGTCGGTCAAAACGCCAGTCCAGTGGAAGTGGGACGGCTATTCTTCGGCACACCTCAGCGGGGGTCT
>VBOK01000056.1 GCA_005877565.1 Nitrospirota bacterium | reverse complement strand
TGCGCTCCTTGGCGGTTGGCACCGACGTGACCTGCGCGTGCTGGCCCTGCTTGGTGGCTTCGCGCTTCTCCTCGCGCTCGGGCAGTTCGGCGGTCTTTACACAGTGTTCTACAACGTAGTGCCGCTCTGGTCGGCGTTCCGGTATCCTGAGAAGTGGATGGGCGTGGTCTCGTTCGCTGCGGCCGTTCTCGCCGGAGCCGGAATTGACTCGCTGCGGGCAGGAAAAGGCAGCCCTA
>VBOK01000055.1 GCA_005877565.1 Nitrospirota bacterium | reverse complement strand
CCGTACATTTCGGCGCGTCGGAATCCCTGGCCGGCGAAATGACCGGCTCGGCTGCGCTTGCGTTCCTTTACAGCGCAGGGGCTTCGCTCGGTGTGTGGATGCTCGTCCTTGGAGCTCGGAATGGGCAGCTCCGTGAAGCGGTGCTTCTCAGCGCCCTTCTGGCGATTCTCACGCTCGACCTCGGGCGTGCTAACTTTTCTGCCTACCGCACTGGCCCTGTCGAAGCCGCCATGTTCATTCCCCCGCTCGCTCAGGCGATTGCAGCGCGGGAGGGCGGGCTCGCCCCTGGTCGTTTCCGGCTCATCCCGATCCGCGAATCCAAGCACATGGTACGGAAAAGCCTCCGACTTCTACTCGGACAGGAAATCGAGTCGGTCGTGCGCAGGCAGGCACTCGACGTGGAGCATAACGCCCAGTTCCATCTCGAGACGACCCACGCCTCTCTTCCTGGTTACAACAGGGCGCTCATAACCATGCTCCCGGAGAAGCCAAGGATCGAGGTGGCCGCGAGGTTCAACGTCACCTATTTCACCGGTCCAAGGTCTTCTCTGCGGGACTCGCGCTACACAACAGCATTCGTGGCCGGCCTTTCTGACTACGACCTCGCGCTGTACCAAAATCCAGCCCTAGCCAAACCCCGCGCCTATCTGTCGCTGAAACCGGAGCGCATCGATTCACCCGTCGATCCCGCAGGCTTGGCCGCGCGATCAGACTTCTTGAGAGGCGAGGTGGATGTGATTGAGGCATCATCTAACGTGACGTTACCAGGACCTGCTCGAGCAGGAACGGCCGTGATCGTGCGCTACGCGCCCGAAGAGGTACGGGTGCATGTCGAGACCCCTCAGCCGGCGGTGCTCATCCTGCTCGACGCCTTCGATCAGGGCTGGTCCGCGACGAACGAGAGCGGCTTCGTCCTTCCCATCATGCGGGCCAACGCGCTGGTCCGAGCGGTCGTCGTGCCGGCGGGCTTCCATACCATCACGTTCCGGTACGAGACCCCGCTGTTGTGGGCGGGGGCGGCAGCTTCACTGACAGGGTGTCTGGTCTGTCTGGCGATGATCGCGCGCGCCCAGTGGCGGACACGCAAGAGCCAGAGCACCGCATGAGTATCATCACTCCCCAAGGAAAGCCTCGCGCCGCGCGCAGGATCATTGCCCGAGTGTGGTCGCCGACAGGACTCGCGATGGCGGTGCTCTGCGTCATCACACTCGCCTTCTACCATAGACTCTGGCTGCCCGACTTGGTGCTGATTAAGCGGGATGCCTTTCTCTTCTACCTCCCGATCAAACAGTACATGATGGAGCGGCTTGCGGCCGGCGCGCTGCCGCAATGGTTCCCGTACGAGGCGTTAGGCCGCCCGTTCATCGGGGTGGCCGTCACGGGGGTCTTCCATCCCTTCACCCTGCTCTATTTCCTGTTCCCGGTGCATGATGCCTATCGCTTCTCGACGCTTCTGTCGTGTCTGCTGGCCGCGCTCGGGGCTTTTGCGCTCGGACGGATGCTGGCTTTGTCACGCACGGGGGCCCTGGCCGCCAGCATCTCGTTTACGCTCTCCGGTTATCTTGTATCAGCCCTCTACAATATCGTCTTCCTCTACTCATTGTGTGTGCTCCCGCTCTTCATCGCGGCAGTCGAGAAGACCCTCAGAGCCCGCCGCGCATGGGCGGTGGCGCCGGCAGTCATCTGGGTAACTGTCTTTCTGAACGGTGACGTGCAGACAGGATATTATTTCGGCTTCGTTGCGCTGCTGTGGACAGCGGCACGCGTGGAAGGTTCCTATCGTGAAGCGGGACTCCGGTTGGTGCTTATCGGCGGTCTCGCAGCCCTGCTCGCTGGCATTCAGCTCGTACCGGCGTGGGTGGTCTTTATGAGCAGCACCCGCGCACAGTCCGCCCAATTCCATGAGGAGGCTGTGCAGTGGTCGACCCATCCGTTACGCTTGTTCACCATATTGGCTTCCCCGATCATCGAAAAGGCTGACCCAGTAGTCGTGGCACGCGTTTTTCTCGGAAGCCCGAAGTGGGGTCTATGGGCAGATAGCCTCTACCTGGGAGTGCCCGTGATCGGGCTGGCGTTCCTGGGAGCCTGGCAACGCCGCGACCTACGAGTCTTGGCCCTGCTCGCCTGCTTGGCTCTGTTTCTTTCGCTCGGACGGTTCGGTGGCCTCTATGATGCCTTCTACCATCTTGTGCCGCTGTGGGCGGCGTTCCGCTTCCCCGAGAAACTCATGGGCATCTTCTCCTTCGCGATGGCCATGCTCGCAGGGGCGGGGCTCGACGCGTTACGGGCGGGAAAGGGATACCAGGCCCCATGGCTTGTCGGCGCAATCCTATGCGCGTGCGCCGGTCTCATATTTCGCTCAGAAGCGATCAGCGCATGGACGGCTGCTAGCTTCGCAGCACCACCAGCGCTGGCCCATGCGGTGACCGACGCGACCGCGTACGCCTTCCTCTTCAGCGCAGTCGCTTCTCTCGGCATGTGGCTGGTCATTACCGGGGCTGCAAAAGGATGGCTACGCGAAGCGCTTGTCCTCGCCACCCTTCCGGCAATCATCGCGTTGGACCTTGCGCACGCCAACATGCGGGTTTACGGCACAGCACCTGCCGAAGTTGCCTGGTTCGAACCTCCCCTTGTCCGAGCCCTGAGAGCGCGTGAAGGCACCTTGATGCCAGGCCGTTTCCGCCTGATCTCGACCCTGGACTCGAAGTATGTCGTGCCCAAACACCTCCATCGCTTCCTGGGCTATCAGTCTGATCAGGTGGTGGGACGGCAGGCCCTCTATCCGGAACACAACGCCCAGTTCCACATCGAGGCGGTGGATGGGCACCTTCCAGGCTACAGCATGGCACTCAGCGCCATGCTGCCGAAGAACACTGGGGTAGAGGTCAACGGACGTTTCAATGTGACCTATTATATTGGTCAAAGAAGTTACCTCCAATCGCCGCAGTTTGACAATTCGCTGGTGGCCGTCGTTCCCGATTATGACCTCGCACTGTACCAGAATCCGGCCCCGGCCAAACCGCGCGCCTATCTGTCGCGGCGACCGGAACGTGCGACTGTGCCGGTCGATCCTGTGGCGCTACGTGAGAGGCCCGATTTCCTAAGCGGGGACGTGGATGTGATCGAGGCGCCTGAAGAGACGTTACCGGGACCCGCGATGGAAGGAGTTGCTCAGATCGAGCGATACGAGCCCGAAGAGGTACGGGTACGGGTAGAAACCCCGCAGCCGGCAGCGCTCATCCTGCTGGACGCCTTCGATCAGGGCTGGACCGCGAAGCTGGAGAGCGGCCTCGTGCTTCCCATCATGCGGGCCAACGCGCTGGCCCGAGCGGTCGTCGTGCCAGCGGGCGTCCATACCATCACGTTCCAGTACGAGACACCGCTGTTGCGCGCGGGCGCGGCGGCCTCCCTCGTAGGCATGCTGCTCTGCCTGGGCATGATCGTGCACGCCAGTTGGCGAAGGCGCTCGAACCTCGGTGCGCCGTAACAGCCGTCGCGGTTGACACGCAGCCAGTCACACGGTATGAGGGGGCCCATGGACCGCTTCCGCTTGGATGCCCTGGCCCGGCGCTCCCTCCTCCGGCGACTGCGCACGATCGACTCCGCGCCCGGCGCCGAGGTCGAACTGGAAGGACGCCGGATTCTTCTCTTCTCCTCCAATAACTACCTGGACCTTGCCACCCATCCGCGTGTGACCGAAGCCGCCATCAGCGCCATCCGCCGCTACGGCGTCGGGGCGGGGGCCTCGAGGCTGGTGTCCGGAAGCCTGCGCCCCCATCGGGAGCTGGAAGAGCGCCTGGCGGCTTTCAAACGTGTCGAGGCCGCTCTGGTGTTCCCGACCGGATACCAAGCCAGTCTAGGCCTGATCACCACACTGGCGGAAGACTGCTCGGTCTTCTACGCCGACCGGCTCTGCCACGCCAGCTTGATCGACGCGTGCCGCCTCTGCGATGCCCCGCTGCGAGTGTATCGCCACCGGGACCATGCGCAGCTCACGCGGCTCCTTCAACGCGGGCGGACTCCCCGCCCCGCGTTGGTCGTCACGGACGGCGTGTTCAGCATGGACGGGGATCTGGCTCCACTTCCCGAGCTCGACAAGGCGGCGGAGCAGGCCAGTGCCACCGTGGTCGTGGACGACGCGCACGGAACCGGCGTCATGGGCGCGACCGGCCGGGGGACGGTGGAGCACTTCGGTCTGGAGGGCCGGCCGCTCGTGCAGATGGGGACCCTCAGCAAGGCGCTTGGCGGGCTTGGCGGCTTCGTTGCAGGGTCTCGAGACCTGATCGCGTACCTGGTGAACCGGGCGCGCGCCTTCATCTACACGACGGCGCTCCCGCCCGCGCAGGCCGCGGCCGCCATTGCGGCGCTTGACGTGATCGAAGACGAACCGGAGCGGCGGGAGCGGTTGTGGGCCCTGCGCCGACGCCTTCACGACGGCGTCAGGCAGGCGGGCTTCGACACCCTGGACAGCCGCACGCCGATCATTCCGCTTCTAATCGGAGACGCCGAGGCGGCACTCCGCCTCTCTGAGGCCCTGCTGTCACACGGCATCTATGCACCGGCCATCCGCCCGCCAACGGTGCCCGCTGGCACCAGTCGCATCCGCCTGAGCGTGACGGCCGGCCATACGCCGGCCCAGATCGATCACCTGCTGGAGGTCTTGCAGAAGATCTGCGCGTCGGATGACAGCCTGCGGGAGAGACTTAGAGGTGCCCCCCCACCGCCCTCTTGAGCGCATAGCTTTCCAGTTCCTCGCTCACGTAGGTGACCTCGCCGCGGGTCTCCAGCACGGGCGGGGCTTCGATCTCCTCCACGTACTTCACGAGCCCGACGCCGCGGGCGAACCAGCTCGTGATCCGGTCCCGGCTCGTGATGACGCGCCGGTCCTTCGTCAGGGATATCACGATGGTCATCGTGGCATCGATCTGGACAGCATCGTTGAAAGTGCCGGCGTGCACCGTCACTGGCGTGTGCGCCACGACCCGGACATCCGCCACAACGTCCGCCCGCTCGTGACGGCCATCGCCGTCCAGATCCACCTGCATGTCCACATCCCGCTTCTCGAGCTGCCGGAAGGTGCCGTTCATGACCAGGGGAAACGCCAGCACCCGGTAGGGAATCAGCTGCTGTTCAAACGGCGTGGTGGGCTGGCTGCCGTAATAGGTGATCCCCGTCTTGTCCCGGCGGAAGAACCCGTCGGTCGGCCCCTTGTTCGCCTGGTTGGTCTCCCGGAAGATCTTGACGGTTTCGCCCTTGATATTGGTCGTGCCGATGGCGGACACTTCATTCGAAAAGGTCGCTTCGGCGACCCGCTCGATCGTGTCCGTGCGGGTGCGGCCGCGATAGTGCCAGACGCTGCCGATCTCGTCCGGGAAATACTCCTCGGTGTTTTGAATCTCCTTGAGGACGGGATTGTTGCCGGCCGCATCGAGCCCTGCCGAGGGCAAAACGCACCCGGCGCTGACGACCAGCACTGCGATGAAGGCACTCTGACGCACGGGAGAGATAACGTAGCACAACCCGATCCGCGCCATCAAGGCATGCTATAATCCCTGCCTTTGCGAGGGCTACGTGGAATCCAGGAGATCGTCCGAGAGCCGTGTGGTGCTGGTGACCGGGGCTTCCCGGGGGCTCGGCCGCGCCATTGCGGTCGGCTTCGGCGGCGGCGGGGCTCGCGTGGTCGTCAACTACCGGACGAACGCCGACGAGGCCGACCGGACGGTCAAGGCTGTCGAAGACGCAGGCGGCTCCGCGTTCGCCTATCAGGCCGACGTCCGGGACGAGAAGAACGTCACAGCGATGGTGTCGGCCGCGGTGGATCGGTGGCACCGGCTGGACGTGCTGATCTGCAACGCGGCTGCCTCCGACGACAGTTTGCTCCTCCGTCTCTCGGATGAGGCCTGGGACAGAGTCCTCGCCACCACGTTGACCGGTGTCTTTCTCTGCCTGCAGAGCGCAGGTGCCGTCATGCAGGCCCAAGGCGACGGGTCCGTGATCCTCATCGGGTCCTTCTCTGCACTCCAGGGACGAGTCGGCCAGACGCCCTACGCAGCCGCCAAGGCAGGCCTCCTCGGGCTCCTGCGGAGCGTCTCGCGCGAATGGGGACCGGCGAACGTGCGCGTCAACATGGTCCTGCCGGGCTGGCATGCCACGGCCCTCACCGGCTATCGTGACGACCCGGCGCCAGCGCCGTTCGAGCCCGCCCTCGGACACAGCACGACCATGGACGCCGTGGCCGCCTTCGTGGTGGCACTGGCCGCCATGCCCCATGTCTCCGGTCAGGTCTTCAACCTCGACAGTCGGATCCCACCCTTTTGACCCGTCCCGTACAGGCGGCCTGCGGCGTCTTCGTCACTGCCACGGACACCGGCGTCGGCAAGACGCTGGTCATGGCCACCGTGGCATCGGCGCTGAAGGAGCAGGGCGTCAACGCCGGGGTCATGAAGCCGATCGTCACAGGACTGGCCGACGGACACGCGCTCTCCGATCCGGACTGGCTGCTCTCTGTCACGGAAACCCGGGATGCGCCCGACCTCGTCGCGCCCTATCGCTTCCGGCTGGCGGCGGCGCCGCTCGTCGCCGCCGCCCACGCTAATGTCACGATCGACTTGACGCGCATCACGCAGGCGTTCCAGACCCTGTCGGCTCGTCATGACTGCGTGCTGGTGGAAGGCATCGGCGGCGTGCTCGTCCCCGTTACCACCGACCTCTTCGTTGTGGATCTGATCAAGGGCCTAGGTCTGCCGGTGCTCCTCGTGGCCCGTGCCGGCCTTGGCAGCATCAATCATACCCTGCTGACGCTGGACTGCCTGCGAACCCGTGGTGTGCCGATCCTGGGACTGGTCTTCAACCACCCGGCCAGACCGCCGGCGGCTCCGGACGAAAGCGACACGATCCCGACCATCCTGCGGCTCTCGCACCTCTGCTCGTTTGGCGAATTGCCGTATTGCGCGGGGCTTCCTGCCACATGGCCGCGACATCGGGACGCGCTCCTCGCCCGGCTCGACATCCAGGGACTGCTGGACGCACTGGGCCTGCGAAAGCTGACTTGAGGTCCGGCTGAGAAAAGTTTATGCTCGCCTCCGGTCACCCTGGGTCAACCCCTGCCTGAAAGGATTGGTGTCATGGCTCAATCGGCTGAGGAAAGACGAAAGGCGCAACGCCATTCGTACGCATACCCTGTCACCTACATGGGAAAGGTCAGCACTCCGGTGGCGTCGCTCCAGGAAGTGCCTTTTCAGGGGAAGATTGTGGACCTCAGTAACGGCGGGATCGGCATGGAGACGAGGGGGCACTCGTTTCTGGAGATCGGCTCGCTGGTCCGGACCTGGATTCCGATGTCCTCTGTGCCGGTGAACGTGCCGGTACTGACCCGCGTGCAGTGGGTGAAGGACAAGGGCCCCGACGCCAGCCAGCTCGTCGGCCTGATGTTCGTCCTGTAGAAGACTACTCCGACTCGCGCCCGATCAGCTCCTTGATCTTCGCCCCGACGTCCTTGGCCGTCATGAGGGACTCGCCAACCAAGATGGCCCGGACGCCCGCCTCGGCCACTCGCTTCACGTCGTCCCGTGTGAAGATTCCGCTCTCGCTCACGATCAGCTTGCTCCCTGGGATACGCTTGGCCAGCCGAAGCGTCACATCAAGGTTTGTCACGAACGTGGTCAGGTCGCGGTTGTTGATTCCGATGAGCCGGGTTTCGGGAAGCCGTTCGAGCACCAGGTCCAGCTCCCGCTCATGGTGCACCTCGAGCAGCACGTCCAAGTCGAACGCCTGTCGAGCCAGATGGTAGAAGTCGCTGAGTTGGACGCGGTCCAGCGCCGCGACGATCAGGAGGACGGCATCCGCGAGATGCGCCCGCGCCTCGTAGAACTGGATCTCGTCCACCATGAACTCTTTGTTGAGCGCGGGCAGCGGCACCTTCTCGCGGATCGCGCGCAGGTGGTCGAGACTGCCCTGGAAAAATTCCTTGTCGGTCAGGACGGAGAGCGCGGTGGCCCCGTGCTCGTGATAGGTCTGGGCAATCGTGAGAGGATCGAAGTTCTCGCAGAGGACCCCCCTGCTGGGCGAGGCCTTCTTCACTTCGGCGATCAGCCGCGGCAATTCTGCCGGCGGAGTGCTAGTCGAATGGGGCGGGCCGGTGAGGGCCTGATAGAAGCCGGTCGGTGCCGGCGCATCACGGATCCTCGCCTTCAGATCGGCGAGATAGCGGGCGTTCTTCTTCTCTTTGACCTCCTGCCTCTTGTGCTCAAGTATTTTGTCGAGAATCATAGGATTACCGTTAAACGTTATTCGTTAATCGTTAATCGCTGATGGTGTGGGAGACCTCATTCATCAGCTACCGTATAACGTTTAACGGATAACGATTAACGATTCGTCCACTTGACAAGGCGTTCCAGCTTGTCCATCGCCGCCCCGGACTGGATGATCGTCCGCGCTAGCACCACTCCGTCCTGCAAGGTTGCTGCCTTCCCGCACGCGACCAGCGCCGGCGCGGCGTTGATGAGGACGAGCTGCTGGCGCGGGCCTTCGCGCCCGGACAGGATGTCCCGGGTAATCCGCGCGTTCTCGTCCGCATCCCCTCCTTCCAAATCCTTGGCGCGTACCCGCTGCAGCCCGAAATCGCGGGGCTCAACCATGTAGCTGGTGAGCCGTCCCGCCTTGCCCTCGGAGACGCGCGTCCGGTCCGCCAGCGTGATCTCATCCAGCCCGTCCATGCCGTGCACCACGTAGCAGTGCCGCCCCCCCAGCCGCATTAGCACATTCGCCAGCAGGTCCGTGAGGGCCACGTGGTACACGCCGACGATCTGGATAGACGCCCCGGCGGGATTGGTCAAGGGCCCCAGCAGATTGAAGATCGTGCGGACGCCGATCTCATGGCGCGGGCCCACGGCATGTTTCATGGCACCGTGAAACAGCGGCGCGAAGAGAAACCCGATACCGATCTCGTTCACGCACTCTTCGGCCCGCTCGGGTAGTAGATCGAGGCGCACCCCCAGAGCCTTCAGCACGTCCGCACTGCCCGAGCGCGAGGAGACCGCGCGGTTGCCGTGCTTGGCCACGGTGATCCCCGCACCCGCCACCACGAACGCAACCGCTGTGGACACGTTGAAGGTCGCCCCCCCATCCCCGCCCGTCCCGCAAGTGTCCACGACCACCGGATCGGTCGCGTGGATGCGCACGGCCCTCGCCCGCATGGCCCGGGCAGAGCCCGTGATCTCGTCCACCGTTTCCCCCTTCATGCGAAGCGCGGTGACATAGGCAGCGATCTGCGCTGGTGTAGCCTGCCCCTCCATGATTTCGTGCATGGCGGCTTCGGCTTCGGCCTCCGTCAGGCCCTGCCGGTCCACGACTTTGGCGATGGCGTCTTTGATCATAGGTGGAGACTAGCGCGACAAGAAGTTGCGGAGCAGGTCCTTACCCGGCCGCGTCAGGATGGACTCCGGATGGAACTGCACCCCTTCGACCGGAAGGGTCCGGTGACGCAAGCCCATGATCTCGCCCTCGGCGGTCTCGGCCGAGATTTCCAGGCAGGACGGCAGCGTTTCCCGCTTGACGATCAGGGAGTGATAGCGCGTCGCCTCAAACGGGTTCGGCAGGTCCTTGAAGATCGTCTTGCCGTCATGCTTGATCTCGGACGTCTTTCCGTGCATCAGGCGTTCCGCGCGGACCACGTCGCCGCCGAAGGCCTCGCCGATGCTCTGGTGACCCAGGCACACGCCCAGGATCGGCACGGCCCCGGCCAGCCGTTTGATGGTCTCGATGGACACCCCCGCTTCCTTCGGCGTGCACGGCCCCGGCGAGATCACGATCCGCGAAGGCTTGAGCGTGGCGATCTCGTCCACCGTCATCGCATCGTTGCGGACGACCCGCACGTCCTCCCCGAGCTCGCCCAGATACTGGACCAGGTTGTAGGTGAAGGAATCGTAGTTGTCGATCACGAGCAGCATAAATGCTACCGTTAAGCGTTAAACGTTAATCGTTCATCGTTATACCGAGAATGGCCCTTACAAGCTGAATCTTACGTTTAACGAATAACGTTTAACGTTGCTTTTTTAGTCCAAACCTCTCTCTGCCATCTCCACAGCCCGCATCATCGCCTTGGCCTTGTTGCAGGTCTCCACGTATTCGGCCTCGGGGACCGAATCCGCGACAATGCCGGCGCCCGCCTGGATGAAGGCCTGGCGTCCCCTGATCACCACGGTTCGGATGTTGATGCACGTGTCCATGTTGCCCGAAAACCCGAA
>VBOK01000205.1 GCA_005877565.1 Nitrospirota bacterium | reverse complement strand
GAGCTCGCGAAGGCTTACACACCCAAGGTCTACGTGCGGTCATGGCCGGGGTACGGCCCACAGAAGAACTTCGCCATGGAGCAGGCGTCGGCGGACTGGGTTCTCATCGTGGATGCCGACGAGTGTGTCTCCCCTGAGCTGCAGATCGAGATCGAGGATGTTCTTAAGGAAGATCCCGGTGTTTCGGCGTACCGAGTGCCCCGGCGAAACTATTATTACGGAAGGTGGATTCGAAGGGCAGGCCAGTATCCCGACAGTCAGCTCCGGTTGATGCGGCGCGGCCGAGGTCGGTACAACGATCTCCCAATCCATGAGCACCTACAGGTCGAGGGCCTGATTGGTGACCTGCAGGGCCACTTGGACCATCATTCTTACCCAACGGTGCTCTCACATGAGTTGAAGGTCGGAAGGTACAGCACCTTGTCAGCACAAGAGCGGATCAACGCCGGCTACGCGAGGGTGTCACCTTTGAATCTGCTGTTTAACCCGTTGTGGGCTTTTTTTAAAATCTATGTGCTGCGTGGAGGATACCGAGATGGAATGCACGGTTTTCTGTTCTCGGCCTTCTCGGCGGCGCATGTCCTGCTCAAGTACGCGAAACTGTGGGAGCGCGCTCGTGTACTAGGGTCAGCGCTAACGAACTCACCAATGGTGAATTATTATCAATGCATGAGTTGCCTTGTCATTTTCTTGAACCCTCAACCAACACTGGCTACCTTGAAGCAGCAGTATACTCGAAAGGAACTCTTGGATACTGGGCCTGCAAGCGCCTGGTTTAAACATGACAAGTTTTATTTGAAAGAACTGTGCCGTGAACGTCTAAGAGACGTGCTCCGCTATAAAGAGCGCGGGGATTTGCTGGATGTTGGTTGCGGGATGGGCGACTTCTGCGGCGTCGCACGAGAAGCGGGATTTAATGTGTTTGGCACCGAGTTTTCTGATACCTATGCTGAACAGACTAAGAAAACTGTAGGCGCTTCGGAAATTTACATTGGGAGACTCCAAGAAATTAATTTTTCAGGTAGAAAATCTGATGTGATCAGCTTATGGCACGTATTGGAGCATTTACCGGATCCCCTTGAGACATTGGTATGCCTTAGTAAGTTAGTGAAAACAGGAGGAATTGTGGTCATTGAAGTGCCTAATGTAGAGCAGAAGAGAAAAAGACCAATGTATCGTTCGGATTTAGAAGATTACCTGCCAAAAACATGGCCAAGCATTTTCTGAGAAAGATAAAGCGACCCAGCAAGCAAATTGTTTATATGGGCAGACCCAATAAAGGTTTTAGTGCCATGAGAATCTATTCAACAGTCTCTCCCAATGATTTTCTCTGATGAATGAAGTTGTGAAAAAGTAGCGACAGTTAGCAATAACATTATGCTAAAAAGTTGGTGAATGCTTAGTCAACTAGTCTGATGAAAGTTGTCATTGCCGCCTGGCATCTCAAGGATTTCAATGTGGGCCTGGCAAGGTACTGTCGGGGACTGATCGAAGCGATCGGCCGTGTAGATCACCAAAATCGATACGAGATCTTGATGCCAGAAGCGGCGTATCGGTTCCCCGAGCACCCAAACCTCCGTTACAGGGTAATCCGCTTCCCAGTCTTTAAGCGTCGCTTCTGGGAGCAGGTCGCGCCTCTACTGGTCGGGTCGTATGACCTGCTCCATTTTCCGTATGACTCAGGCATCGCGTGGAAGCGCGGCAAGTTCGTCGTGACGGTCCACGACGTCAAACCGCTGATCTTCGGCGAGCTTCGCCGACGCTGGAACCTGAACAGCATGGTGGAGCAGGCCCTGGTTGGCGACAAGTGGGCCAGGATCGATCATATCCTGACCGATTCAGAATGCTCAAAACGCGACCTTATCGGGCGATTGAATGTGCCAAGCGACTGCGTGACCGTGGCTTATCCAGGAGTGGAGTTGGAGCGCTTCTGTCCGAGCCAGGGCGATGGAAGCAATCAACCGTCACGTCCATATGTCCTGTGCCTGGCTGGTGCCGATCCGACGAAGAACGTGGAAACCTTGATCGAAGCCTTTGCTGGACTTCCGCGCTCGCTTCGGGGTTCCTATGACCTGATCCTGGCTGGAGACTTCCGGCGACGGCGCGATCTGCGCGAACTGGCCGCTCGCCTCGGACTGGAAAAGCAGGTCGTATTCACGGGCGTGGTCAACGACCAGCGCCTGATCGAACTGTACCAGCAGGCAACCTTGTTCGTGTTCCCTTCACGCTACGAGGGGTTTGGGCTCCCGGTGCTGGAAGCCATGGCGTGCGGTTGCCCGGTCCTCAGCTCGAACGCATCATCATTGCCCGAAGTGGCTGGGGATGCAGCGATCCTGCTGGACCCTATGGATGTTGAGGGCTTTACCAGGGAAATGGTGCGAGTCCTATCGGATTCGGATCTTCGACGAGATCTGCGCGAACAAGGTCTAGCCCGGGCGGCGCAGTTTTCCTGGGACCGGACTGCTCGGGAGACAATTGCGGTATATCGTGCACTCCTTCAGTAAAAGGCAGAAGGAATTATGGACATGAGAAAAATAAATCCGTAGAAGGCCTGCGAAAAGGACGCTGGCCTCACTTACCACTTCTTAAATCTTAAACCGACGAGCTTGACTCGCAGGTCGATTTATCATATAATTTGATTATCATATTTTCGTATGGAGGAACGATATGGGCAGGCACATTACCGCCACGGAAGCTGTTCGACAATTTTCCGACCTGCTGAGCACCATCAAATTTAAGGGTAGCCGCTATATCATCGTCCGAGGCGGCAAGCCGGTGGCCAGCCTGGGGCCTGCCATGGGTCCGGTCCACGAAAAGACGCTCGGCGAACTGAAAGAGCTGATGAAGAAGCTGCCCCGGCTCGGAGAGGAAGCGGCTCCCTTCGCAAGGGATCTGAGAACCGCAGCCAAGAAACAACCTGGTGTTCCTAAAGGTCGCATATGGGCGTGATCTTCGATACGAGCGTGCTCATTGCCCTGGAGCGCGGCGCGCTGGACCCGGATCGACTCGTCCAGGGGCGTGAGCAGGAACCGTTCGGCATCAGCGTGATCAGCGCCG
>VBOK01000204.1 GCA_005877565.1 Nitrospirota bacterium | reverse complement strand
GAAGCTTGGGTTCCTCTTGTACTCGAAACTTCGCCGTGAAGGAAAACGTGCTGCCCTGGCCAACAGCACTGGTCACCCAGATGCGGCCTCCCATGAGTTCCGTCAGTCGCTTGGAGATGGTCAGGCCCAGGCCGGTCCCCCCGTACTGGCGTGTGACTGAGGAGTCCGCCTGCGTGAAGCTCTCGAAGATGACGTCCAGTTTGTCCGCCGGGACGCCGATGCCGGTGTCAGAGACGGAGAACAGCAGCGTCACGGATTCACCCCCTCGGTAAGGAGGGGCACTACCATCCAGTTGGACCCGCAGGACGACCTCGCCGGCCATCGTGAACTTGAGCGCGTTGCCCAACAGATTCAGGAGGATCTGCCGCAGGCGGTGCAGGTCGCCGACCAGATCGCGCGGCACATCCGCCATGACCTGACAGGCCAGCTCAAGCCCCTTGTCATGGGCGACCATGGCCACCATCTCGGAGGTCTTTTCGATGAGGTCAACCAGATCAAATTCGACGTGCTCAAGCGTCAGGCTGCCCGCCTCCACTTTGGACAAATCGAGAATATCGTTGACCAGCGTCAGGAGATTGTCACCGGCCCGCTTGAAAATCCGCACGTATTCATGTTGCTCCTTCGTCAGAGGGCTCTCCAAGAGCAGATCGGCCATGCCGATGATGGCGTTCATCGGCGTGCGGATCTCATGGCTCATGTTGGCCAGAAATTCTGACTTGGCCCGGTTCGCTGATTCGGCCATTTCCTTGGCTTTCTGCAGCTCCGCCGCCGCGCGTTTGCGTTCGGTGATGTCACGGGCCACCGCATGAAAGCCTTCAAAGCGGCCATGCTCGAGTATGATCTGGACGTTCTGGCCGATCCACATGTCGCTCCCATCCTTGGCCAGAACGGGCACTTCAAAGTACGTGCTGGGGGTTCGCCTGACGAACTGCAGCCCGTAAAATCGTTCGGCAGTCTGCCGGTAGTCCGGCCGGATCAGGTCCAGGTACCGCCGGCCGAGAAATTCGTCCGGGGAATACTTCAGCAGGCGGATCGCGGTGGGATTGCAATAGGTGAACCGGCCCTCGGCATCGGTGCTGTAAATGATGTCGTGGGCATGGTCCACGAGGTGCCTGTACCGCTGCTCGCTCTCGCGCACCGCCGCCTCAGCCGCTGCCGCGCGGGCGGATTCCTCCTGCGCGGTCGCCCATTCTTCCCGCAACCGCGTGGTGATCCACAGGAGGAAGCCGACCATCGGCACGAACACCACAGCTCCCGCCAGCCCCAGTTTCCACAGGACTGCCTGAATGGGCGCCAGGATGTCGCTCCGGTCCATGCGGACCAGGATCCCCCAATGCAGACCTAAAAAGTTTCCGCGCTGCTCGGTCTGGGCGTAGCCCGTGACGACGGGCACATGCCGCCGTAAATGTGTCTCTTCAACGTAGCCTGGCTGCGTCGTGCCGACAAACAGCGCCGAGGGAAGGCCCATGACTTTCAGGTTGACCATGCCCTCCTGCCGCAGGAACGAATCCACGATCAGATCGCCGTCGCGGTTCATGAACTGCCATTCAATCCTGCCGGCCGGTCCTCTCTGGGCCTGGAACGCGCGAACCGTCCGTTCGAAGACCTGCTCCAGTTCCGCCATCCTCACCCGCGTCGAAACGGTGCCGAGGAACTCCCCCTTGGATCCCTTGATCGGCGCCGTAAAGGTCACCGCAAAGGCGCCGCCCCCATACTCCGAAGGTTCGGCATCCTCCACGTAGATGCTGCCCTGCGCCCGCACGGCCCGGAACCATCCGCTCCTGCTCCGGTCCCGGCCCACGCTTGTCGGGTCAGTGGCCGCTACAATCCGGCCCTTGGCATCCGTCACGCCCAGCCAGAGATAATAGCCGTAGACTTCTTTGTTGAGGTTGAGGTGCCGGGTCATGGCTGCAACGTCGCGCGTGCGGAAGACAGGCGAGTGAGCAAGGACCTGGGTATCGGCGTACCGCTCAAACAAGATCGTGTCCAATTTGTCGGCGATGTCGGCGGCTGCCAGGGCCAGGCTGTCCCCGGTCGCGGCGATCAGGTAGTGCTCAACGTAATGGAGGGCGACACCCCCTACCGCCAGGGTCACCAGCACGAGCACGAGTATGATGACCGGCAACCACGCGTACAGTTGGCGGCTCTCTTCTCTAGGCATGGTCCTCTCCCTCTTCCTGCCGCGTCCATGCCATGGGCGCCGAGGATCGTACGAGGAGGGTTGGCTGCCCGAACTGGACGATTTGCGAACCTTCCGGTTTGAGCTACCGAAAACCTCAGTCTAGCTTAAAAAACAAGCGCTTAGTGTATCAAAAACAAGAGGTTTAGTGAAGCGATCCCACCACCCAGCTCAAGCATGCGAGAAGACTATACCGAAATGTTAAGAAATTCTATTGATAAGGCAGTGGAAACGTAGAAGGTTTTAAAACAGACAGGTTAGACGTATGGCTCCCGAGTGGCAAATTGTTTGAAGAAGTTTCCCATGTGCGTCTCATGCCTTGCCGGAAAGGGACTCATCCGTGGGCACCGCGCAGCGAGGTGGGCAGAGGGGGAGCAGGATTCGGAAGGTGGTACCCTGCCCTTCCTCGCTGTCCACCGTGATCTGGCCACCGTGGGCGTCCACTACGTCCTTGATGATCTTGGTGCCCAGGCCGGTCCCGCCTGGCTTCCTGCTGATAACGCGTGAGGTGAAGAGGTGCGAGCGAACGTGCGGCGGCATGCCGCGGCCGGTGTCGGCCACCTCAATCACAACTACACCGGCATCGGGCTTGGCATGTCCACGAATCGTAATGGACCCGCCAGCAGGCACCTCCGGGATCGCGTTGTTGACCAGGTTGTAGAACGCATTGAAGAGCCGGTTCTCATCCGCCAGGATGGCCGGCAAACTCTCAAGACCTTCCGTCCGCAATGTAATGCCCTTCTCCTCCGCTAGCGTGTCCAATGTCTTGAAGACGTAGTTCACCACATCCGCGATGCGGCCGCGCGTAAACTCCGGCGGCACGGTCACCCCCTGCACGCAGTCGGCAATCTCTTTCATCCGATTTTGGAGTCGGGTGGTGGTATCCCTTAGCAGGGCGATGACCTCATTGCACCGCTCGTGGCTCGCCTGCGCCTTGCTTGCCCCGCTCGGCGGAAGCTCGCTGAACAGCTCGTTCAGCTCCAGCTGAAGCAGCTGGGCGGCTAGTACCAATGGCGTGAGCAAGTTCTTTGCGTCGTGGCCGACGTCGCCTA
>VBOK01000054.1 GCA_005877565.1 Nitrospirota bacterium | reverse complement strand
TGAACTCGGGGAAGACGCCGAACTTGAGCTGCCAGTTGTCGAAGAAGGTCTTAACCTCCCCGGACATGTTCGACCAGTAGACCGGCGAGCCGACGATCAGGGCGTCGGAAGCGAAGAGGTCGTCCCCCGTCACGTCGCCGACCCGTTTCAAGACAACGCGCGCGCCGGGCACGCTCTTCGCCCCGTCGACGACCGCGCGGGCCATTTTCTCAGTGTTGCCGGTGCGCGAGTGATAGGTGACGAGGACCGCGAAGGGGAGAGGCTCGTCGGCGGCCAAGGGCGGCGCGGAAACGAGTAGCAGCGCAGCACCGCAGGCGCCGACGAGCCCACGGGCTGAGAAAAGCTTCTCGAGCATGGTCGCCCTGGACCCTTCGCCTGTCATCCTGAGCACGGCGAAGGATCTCGATTGCTTGCTCAGGGCAGGCTCCGTGAAGGGTCGCAAGTAAGGCGTCGCTGTTGCCCGCTCAGTGGCGGCGGGTCTCTTCGTCAAGTTGCTCTTCGACCGAAACGTGGGTCAACGAGCCCCGATAGTCACACTTGTGGCAGCGGACCCGCCATTCTTCAATCCATTTCTCCTGGACGTAGGACTGCCGGCATTGCGGGCAGACGAAGACACCCTTGACGTAATGCACCATCCGCTTCTCTTTCATGCAAGGCTCCTTCCGAATGACGGCCCAGCCCGACAGGACCGTATCCAGGCTACGGCTTGCAGAGCTGACATTTCAACTTGTACTTGGCCGGGCTCAGCTCCAGCGCTTCGTAGGCGCGCTCCTTGTCCGGAATCTCCTGCCACACCCCTGTCCAGTGGTCATGGTAGGACACGTTCTCCGGCACTTCGATGCACCGGTCCCGGTGCAACACGGCCTTGTCAATCGCCATCGCGGTATGCAGTACGTATGCCACGGATCAATCCGTGATTCAATGACGGTCACCTTGCGGCTCATCCTCGGACCCGGCGCTCGTGACGCCTGTCCTGAGGGCCGCACGCTTCACTTCCTCTTCGAGCAGCTTCCGGCGCAGTACCTTGCCGACCAAGGTCTTCGGCAACTCCGCGCGGAACTCCACCTGCTTGGGCACCTTGAACTTCGCCAGCCGCTGCCGGCAATACTCCAGGAGCTCCGTCGCGGTCGCCGACATGCCCTCCTTCAGCACGACGAAGGCCTTGATCTTCTCGCCCCGCAAGTCCTGGGGAATGCCGACGACGCAGGCCTCTTTGACCTTCGGATGCCCGCAGAGGCACTCATCCACTTCGCGAGGATAGACATTCATGCCGCCCGACTTGATCATATCCTTCTTGCGGTCGAGAATGAAGAAAAACCCGTCCTCGTCCATCCGGACCATGTCGCCCGTCGAGAGCCAGCCGTCCCGCAGCACCGCCGCCGTCTCTGCTCCCTGGCGCCAGTAGCCCTTCATGACCTGCGGCCCCTTAATCTGTAACTCCCCGCCGTCTTCCGGAGCGGTCACGGGGTTTCCGGTCTCCGGATCCACCACCCGCGCCTCGGTGTCTGGCAGCGGCAGCCCGATGCACCGGCTGTGACGCCGGCCGACGATCGGGTTACAATGCGTCACGGGACCGGCTTCGGTGAGCCCGTATCCCTCGATCAGGCGCGCCCCGGTCAGTTTCTCGAAGCGGTCCTGGACCTCCGCGTACAGCGGCCCGGCCCCGCTGACGCAGAGCCGGAGGGAGGTCAGATCGCAATCGCCCGCCCGGGGATGGTTCGCCAGCGCCATGTACATCGCCGGGATGCCGGGGAACACCGTGACGCGATGGGCGACGATCGCCTTGAGCACTTCGTCCGGCTGGAGCCGTGGCAGGAGGATGATGGTGCTGCCGAGCATGGTCGCCAGGTTCTGACAGGTGGTCATGCCATAGATGTGAAAGAAGGGCAGCACGCCGAGAAAGACCTCTTCGCCGTCCCGCAGCCCCTGCAACCATCGCAGGCACTGAATCGTGTTTGCGACGAGGTTGCGGTGCGTGAGCATCGCTCCTTTGGGTACGCCTGTCGTGCCGCCGGTGTATTGGAGGAGGGCGATGTCGTCCACCGAAACAGGCACGGACGGCGGCTTCGCCGTCGCCGCCTCGAGCAGCGCGCAAAAGTCGTAGAGGGGTGGCACGCGCTGCACGTCAAGCCACTGCCCCTGCCGGCGGGCTTTGATGGGATAGAGGAGTCGTTTCAGCCAGGGGAGATAGTCGGACACGCGGGTCAGGATGATCCGCTTGAGGGGCGTGCGCGTGCGCACCTCTTCGATCCGCGGGTAGAACAGGTCGAGGGCGATAATCGTCTCTGCACAGGCATCGGTCACCTGGTACGCGACTTCCGTGCCTACGTACAGGGGATTGGTCGCCACCACCCACGCCCCGGCCTTCAACGCGCCGAAGTAGCCAATGACCGCCTGGGGGCAATTGGGCAGCATCAAGGCCACCCGTTCGCCTTTGCGGACGCCCAGGCGGACCAAGGCTTGCGCAAACCGGTTCGTCAGGGTATTGAGCTGGCGGTAGGAGATACGCCGGCCATAAAACTCCAGCGCCGTGCGGTCCGGGTACCGGCTGGCCGAGTCAATCAAGAATTGGGGCAGGGGAATGTCCGGATATGAGAGGGTGGCAGGAACCCCCGCCTCGTATTGCCGGAGCCAGGGCCGTTCCATGGCGGCACCGTACCCCACGCTCGCCGACCTTGTCAAGCCAACAGAACTTACCTATGATAATCATCCCGATGCATTCGTCACTCACCCTCGCCGTTGCCTGGTTGTTGGGCGCAGCCCTGTTGGGCGCGGGAGACGCCCGAGGGACCGGTCCCGCGTCCCAGTCGATGACTGTGTCCCAAGTCACGGTCACCTATCCCAACGGGGCCCGTCTCTTCGCCGAAGTCGCCGACACGCCCGCCAAGCGGGCCAGCGGCCTGATGTTCCGGGACCGGCTGGCTCCCGACAGGGGCATGCTGTTCGTCTTCGAGGAAGCCGGCTCGTGGACCTTCTGGATGAAGAACACGAAGATCGCGCTGGACATCCTGTGGCTGGGACCGGACAAGCGGATCGTCTATATCGAGGAGAACGTCCCGGGATGCCGCCAGGATCCCTGCCCGGAATACAAACCGAACAGGGAAGCCTTGTACGTGCTCGAACTGCCGGCAGGGACGGTCAAACGTGAGAAGCTCGCCAAGGGGATGAACCTGCGGTTCGACCTGCCGAAGGAGAAAAATTAGACTGGGACTAACTCCTTGATCGCGGACAGGAGCTCTATTCGCTTAAACGGCTTAAGGAACGTGCGGTGGGCGCCGAGCACTCTGGCGGCGGCGAGGAAGTCGAAGTTTCCTGTTGGTCCCCCGCCCGAGATGGCAATGATCTTGGCATCCGGAAACTTGTATCGGAGCATATGGATGAGAGCAGCACCCGATACCTTGGGCATCACAAGGTCAACGATGAGAAGGTCAATAAGATTCTCACAGTACAGGGCAAATCCCCTTGGGGCGTCAGGTGCTTCTAGCACGTCATAGCCTGCCTTCTCCAACATGGCGCGAAGCAGCTTGCGGAATTCTTGTTCGTCGTCAACGATTAGAATACGCGGCATATGCCCTCAAAGCGATCGCATCGGTGGGCGTCTTGAAGGAGAGCAACGTCGCTTATGTTTGACTCTTCCCTTTAACACATAACCACTAAACCACTTTTGGTGTGCGAACGCTATACCCTCAAGTAAGATCAAAGTAAAATTGAAGTAAAAATTAGGGGTATCGGCTGATGACGCCAGGCACCCTTGGCCCCCTCTGGATATACTCTGTATTCATTCCGTATAGATGGTGGGACACAATCGGCAGCCCTCCCCCTGTAGGCTTGGAGTTAGCAAGGCGGACAATTCGGGCCGAGTGCGTACCAGTTCGTTGACGCCTGCCTTTATGCTGAGACTGCTCTTCCAAAGTATCGAACAGGGCCTCGGTCAGTCCCTCTCGCAGGTTTCGTGGCTGGTCTTCGGCGGCGGTCTGACGCTCCTGGTGTTCGTGATACTGGTTCCTCTGTGGCGGATCCGGATGCAGTATGTAACCGCGCGAACGGGGATGGAACAGCGATGGGTGATGACCTGTGGCCACTGCGGGAGACAAGCGCTTGTGTCAGGCCGAAAGTGCGGCACTTGCGGAAATGACCTCGGAATTCCATGGATGGTACGACTCTGGACTGCTTCCACGAGAAAGAGTGAGGGGACGTTCCTGCGACGCCTCAAGTGGGGAGTCCACCTTCTCGGGAGCGCTGCATTCCTGCTGTTCTCGGTCTGGATTGTGACCGCCACAGGGTCGCTTGCCCCACAAGGGGCGTTGCATCGGCTCTTCTTGGGCCTCGCGTTTGTGGCCTTGGCTGTCTTCGGCTGGCTAGCTGGGCGCGCCCTAGGGATGAGGAGACACGGGCTGCTGGCCCGCGCTGGGGACGCTGTGATGGCACTGGCTGCGATCGGGACGATGGCTGTCGCCCTGTTTCTGGCCGATTCCGCAAGACCTCAACAGGAAATTCCACTGGCTCGCTTCGACTCGATCGCCAATACCGCCCAGATCGGAGAACAGGTCCTGTTTCTTCCTGAAGGGGAGATCGGGTTTGAATACCTCCAACTGGACCAGGAGAACCTGGGGTACCATCGGATTATTCCGCTGGCTCTCTCCGGGCGCGAGCGCATACCGTTTCAGAGGAACGCATTGAAACAACGGGTTATAAGCCATCTTCGCAAGCATGCGACCGGCTACACGGCTCGCGGGCTCACCGTCCGACTACGCACCGACCGACTTCGGATCACACCTGGCCAGTCCTACGAGGTGGTCGAGCGGGAAGGTCAGGTGCTGATGCGGAATGTGGCCATCAGATGAGCACCCTCTACCGTTTCAAAGCAAAAAAGCGACGTCCACACGCCATGCACCGGTACGGACGGATGAGAAAGACACTAATGATCCATTCAACAACGCCTTGACGATGTGAGCGGCGCGTCTTGCTTTCACCGCAGTTCGGGCATGAACGCATGACAGGAGCAGCTTCGCGCGCAGACTTGAGCGCGATGAACCACTGCCACCCATACCATGGGAAGCCGAAATAAAATCTGTCGCAGTGGGCACACCGAAAGTAGCCGATGCCGACCGCACGCAACACTATGTAGGACAGGTCATGGCGTCTCTCGGGTTTACGGCTTTCCTTGTGACAGGCTGGACAGGTCGGCATCGGTGGAGCCTAGTGCCAACGTCTCGGCATCAGCCCGACCTGGACCGCAAGAAGTAGCGTCTCCTGCTGAACCGGCTTGTGCAAAATGTCAACCGATCCGAGATGTAAGGCTTCGCCCACCATGAGTATGCCCTGGCGGGATGTCAGCAGAATGAGGCCTCCCCTGTAGTTCCGCGCCCGCAATCGGAGTATAACCTCGACCGCAAGACTTTCTGGCATGTCCAGGTCCAGCACCACGAGTCCAGGGCTTTCCTTGTCCAACACTTGCAACGCGGAAAAGGTGTCCGGCGCTAGGCGAAGCTCATACCCGCTGTCCCGCAAGGCGTGCGCATAGAGGGCTCGCGTTTTGGGGTTGTCATCCACCAGCAAGATAGTATCGGCCTGTAGGCTCGGCTGCTGGGTGCCTTTGGGAGGATTGAGGATGCCTTCCATGGTTCTGACAATCGTGTCCAAGGAGAGGGTTTTGCTGAGAAAATCGACCGCTCCGAATTGTCGCGCAGCCAGTTCCAATTCCTCCGACCCCCAGGTGGTCAGGATCATGACGGAGGCGTGCGGGTCAAGTGCATGAATCCGCTTGAGCACCTCCAGCCCGCCTATTTCAGGCATATAAAGGTCTAACAAAGTAAACTGAGGGCGCAGTTGCTGGAAGGTATCGAGAGCGTCGCGCCCCGTGTACGCCGTGAGCACTTCATGGCCATAGCTCTTCAAGATCCCCTTTAGGAACTCGCAGAACGAGGGCTCATCATCAACGATTAGAATTCTCGCCATGACTCTCTCTGTAGCTCAAGGTAGGTGGTGGATTCAACGAGGCGGTGGTGTACTTCCACCTACAGGACCGTGATGTAGGTAAAGAACATATCTAAAACAACAAAATTTGCATAGGGCCGCCTGGCACTTGGTTTGCTCATTCTGCCACATAGAAAAGAGGGAGAAGCATGTCAGACTTGGGATTTTGGGGATACACAGGAATCGTGGCCGGCCTGGTGTTGATGCTCGCGGTGTGCCTGTTCTCCATAGTGTTTTCGTACAGTACGGATGAGACTTCCGCTAAGGGGCAGCTCGGATCTCACGGAAAACGTCCTGAAGAATCCGCCCCCGACACCAAGCACGCGGCTTAGACTTCCGTGTCTTGAAGGCTTCCGCCATACACGGCATCGCCCGTGCAGGCTAGTCGCCTTCGTCAGCACGCCCGCCCCTTCTGCCGCTTCCTCCAGCACCACGGCGCTACTGGGTTAGGATCAGCCCACAGCCCGCGCTTTGCCTTCCGCGCCTCCTGTTCCAAGGCGGCGAGGACAGGACTTTTGCTGAATTTCTGAGACCGCCACGCCAAGCCCGCCCCTACCAACTCTTGGTTTAGCACAGAGCCGCCCGGCAAGATGACATCGGCAATGAGGAGTCCGTCCTTCTCTAGATGCTTCACCTCTACGGTGACGGGCTTTCCCAAAGTCATCTCGGAGGTGAACCGCTTGGCCGCCTTCCCGTAGGGTTGTCCTTTCTCGGGGCAATCTATCCCGTTCAAGCTGATACGTACAGCCTTGCCTCGCTGGAGGACTTCGATGGTGTCACCGTCGAGGACCTCCACAACGAGGCCAGTGAAGCTCGTCAAGGCAAATGCAGGCGGGAGCAGCGTGAGTGCGAGGACGAAAGGCAGGAGGACCCAGCGTGGCATATCAGCCTCCGATGCGGGATGATATCACGAAGTCTACCGCGGTTTGAACAACATGGGAGAAATCTGATAGCCCCAACCGTTCATCGGCAGATAGTATACGGCCAGATCTTTTGTGCACCGTAGCGATTGCACATCTGCGGTTCAACGATATCGGTTGACCTTGCAGATTCACGCCACACAATTTAGAATCGAACAGCCTCATTGACACTTGGCTCACCGGGGTGGAACTCGACACCCCGGGAAACTACTGGGCTGTTCAGTCACCGCCGCCAGACTGGGTCAGAGGGGAATAGAAAAATGGCAACGATCCTCATCGTAGACGACGAGCGTGTCTTTTGCGATCTGCTGAAGACGGTGCTGGGAAGTCACGGCCATGAAGTCTTTACGGCGTACAACGGGCGCGAGGCGCTCGACTTGTTTTCTCAGCATCGCCCGCAGTTCACCTTGCTGGACCTCCGCATGCCGGAGATGAACGGGATCGAAGTGCTGCGCCAGATTCGTACCATCGATGCCGGCGCCGCCGTGATGATTCTGACCGCGTGGGGGTCGGATGACCTAGAAAAGCAGGCCCGCCAGCTGGGCGTGACCGACTTTCTGAGCAAAACGCTCGCGCTCGACACCGTCGTTGCTTCCATGGAGCGGTTTCTCCCACCGCCAGATCAAGCGGAGTCTTCTTCACCATCCGCAGAGAAACCGAAGGAAAAGCGTGCCCCGTCCAAAGTCCTAGAGAACGATCGTGTCTTGCTCATAGGCAGCAACACAGACGCCAGCAGATACCTCAAACAGTTTTTGGCCCAGCGAGGGTTTCACATAGAAGTAGCCCACGATGGCTCAGCAGCCTTGCAACTCGTGAGCAAGGAAATGCCGCGGCTCATTGTTCTAGACATGGACCTTCAAGGGATGGGGGGACCAGCGATCGTGAGGAAATTGCGGACCAAGAAATACACTGGCGTAATCATCATGTTGAGCAGCACCGAAGATGATACCTTGGTGAATCTGGCAATCGACATGGGATCCGTCGACATTTTGGGGAAGCCCGTCGATCCGGAACGACTGGTGGTGGCGCTCCAGGTCGGCATGCTGCTTAGGATGAAAGAAGCTAGCGAAATGGCAGAAGAGCGACTGAAGTGCCCCAATGGGCATGTGGGTCAGATGACTCCCATGCACACGAAGCCACATGAAGGCGCTTCTAGTCCTGAGTCGGGGTGGATGTGCCAAGTATGCGGGGCTATCGTGATGCGCTGCATCTGCGGTTGGCCGCTGTACCGTGACCCCTCCACGCTTGCCTTCGAGGATTGCAAGAATCCAGACTGCTTATTGGCGAACAAAAACTCTGCCAAAGGCAAGGAAAAAGAAACCCCGTAGCTTGACAGGTCCCGAAGAGTGGCCTAGCCTTGCCCACTAGCGGCAATGAGCCGGACAGCGCGTAAGGTCATCCTGCCGATGAGCAGGTGACATCGAACACAGTAACAGAAAAAGGAGGGTGAGTGATGAAAGAGGTGGGATATAAGCGCACGATGATTGCCCGTATCGGGGCTGCGCTCGGTTTTGTCTGCGGGACCATCGGTCTTTTGGCTGGCTTGACAGACCATGCCTGGAAATTGTGGCCGCTTGGCTGGTTTACGGGCGGGACCCTGCTCACGCTGATCGCAATTTACATGCTGTTGGACGGCATGATCGCGTTCCAGAAAGGCCCCCAGCAGTCAAGATAGTCTCAATCGGCTTGGGGACAGCAAAGGGGACAGGCTCATTTTCTAACCTCTACGTTGGCGTCGGCAACTCCGTCATTCCCGCGAAAACAACTGAAAAGTAGCCTGTCCCCTTTGCTCGCCAGAGTGAACAAGGGTACTATGGGGCGTGCGCCATCGGCGCGCGGGGAGCTATTGTCAATGGCGACTAAGCTGATTGTGATTGTCGTGGTGGGCCTGATCATCGGATATTTGGCTCTTCCTAGTTACTACTTCATTAATGCCATTGGTCGTGAAACCCAGGATGGTGTGAGAGAGCATCTTGGTCAACCACTTCAATCCATCGGAGACTCTGCCGGACGCTCGGTCTGGATATACAAACAAGTGGTGCCACCATTGTGCGTGGAATATACCCTCACCTTTAAACGTGGAAACCCGAGCGATGAGACGACGCAACCAGTGTTGAGCGATAAGGCGACATTACCAGTCTTGAGCAGGTGGGAATGGAAATGGTGTTAGCGCCGGAGGCTCTCATGCCACGCTGGTTGTTCCTTCCACTCCTCCTGTCCATTGGGGGGCTCCCACTGGCTCCCCTCATTGCATGGCCCCATGGTGGGGATCTCGATGCCTACGGCTGCCATAACGATCGCAAGCATGGCGATTACCACTGTCACAAGGGTCCTCTGGCCGGTCAGTCATACTCCTCACAGCAAGATATGCTTGTTGCGCTCCAAGCCCTTCAGACTAAGACGGCGCCAACAAGCGGGGCGTCGTCTTCGACGGGTTGTCGCATGCGCCCGTATCCCGAAGGTCCTATGCGGGCGCCTTTCCTGCTCATTGAGGAGGGGCCGATACCTGGTGCAGGGTCTGATCGCCCGCTCACAACGAGCGAGGCGAAGTGCGTCGAATACTTGCTCAAGGCTGGGAGGAAAGCCATCGAAGCCAATAAGGTCACGGAGGGTATCCTGTTCTACCTGAGCGTCGCGGACACGGCTCCGGCGCAGGCCGGAGACACCTATCTGGATTTGGCGAGTGTGCTGGATCAGGCGTCCTACCCGCAACCCGCGGTCATCGCATACAGAAAGGCCTGGATGGCGTTCGAAGCGGGCCACAACCTGCGGGGCGTCAAGATCGAAGTGACCGGTCTGCTCACCCTTGCCAATATCCGGGACTCCATCGTCCGGCTCGGCGGGCAGGTGCCGCTTGCGACCAGCGAGCCCGGGAAGATCGTGGCGGCCAATTCCACCAACGACATCTACGAGAAGTACTTCAAGAAAGCCTTGCCGTCAGTGGCTCCTCCGTAAAGTCCGTTAGCGAAACAGCCCCATCTCCTTTTCGCGCCACTCAGGTATTTCTCTGCCTCGTTACATGTATTTTCCCCTTGCGACTCAAGGTTACTCCCGATTGGCCATTGGCCCAGCCCATGTAACCCTGAGAGGGAGGCCAATCTTGCTCGATAGTACCATTAGGCGGCTTTAAGCGGATGTGCCCTGTGCCTGACACTCCCCCGCCTAAGGAGGGCTGGGGGGCCAACCATCACAACCAGCCCTCCACCACATTGAATGATGAACGACGCACACAATTACTGCTTATACGTTTTCTACCACGGCCAAACTGATCCGGTTTGGTTTGACACGGTTAATGAGGCCATCACATACATTAGCGCCGAGAACGTGGGGCGGGGTCTGTCACCCGTGACGCGCATAGTAGCGACCAGCCTCGCCTTGCTGTGTTTTGGTGGCCAGGACAGATACTGCGGAATGATCTTGGGCGAGCGAACGGTAGATGATCAGCAAGATAACATGGGAATAGGAGAACAGCATGCAGAGTGAAACTGCAAGTGCACCTCAACTGCTGTTAGCTTCAGCGACCTTCCCGGGCTATCAGAAGTTTGACGGTCCAGGATTACTGGAGCCGTTCGCTTTGGAAGGTCGTGAGATGCCCGGAACCAGATCTTTGAGTTTATCGAAGTGTTTTATAATCGCCAGCGATTGCATCAAACCCTCGGCTATGTGAGTCCCGCCGCGTTCGAAGCCCGGCGGGTTGTGCCTTCATGACGTGTCCGTGAAATCCGGGATAGCTCAGGCTATTTTTAGTGTGCCGTCGCGCCGAAGAAGCTGCGGATGCGCGAGCCCAGGGACTTTCTCCTGTGCTCCACGACCTCACTCGACTCGACCCGGTGATCGAGGTTTTCCTGGAGGGCCGCGATCTCGGACTTCCGTTCCGCCAACACCGTACCGATTCGCTCCGCGATGAGGGGATTCCCCATGATCGGCTGCTCGAGGGCTGCTTTGGTGATAACCACCACTTCCAGCTTCGTCTGCGCGACGACGGTGGCCGAGCGCGACTCGCCGGTCAGCAACGACATCTCGCCGAAGAACTGCATCGCGTGGAGCGTCGCGACCGTTGCGACCTTGTCCCCCTCGCCTCTGCGAACCTCGGCAGAGCCCCCCAGGATGATGAAGAATTCCGCCCCCGCCTCGCCCTGCCGGACGACGGCCTCGCCCGGCAAGTAGATCCGGACCGCGGCCCGCTGGGCGACGGTCTCCAACTCCTCCGGACTGAGGACCGAGAGAAAGTCGATCTGGCGCAGGGCTTCGAGGATCCGCTCCCGCTTGGCCGCCATCGCCTCGCGTTCGTCCTCTACCTTCGTGATGTGGATCGTGCGCTGGGGGAACGGGATCTCGATGCTGTGTCGCTGGAAGGCATACCAGACGTACGACAGGACCTGCCCTTCGATGGCCCCCGCGTGCCCGTAGTCCTTGCCCCAGAACGTCAGGCGATATTGGATGCTGGAGTCCTTGTAGGCCGCTACGAATGCCTGCGGCGCCGGCTCATGGAGGACGCCGGGAACCGCCTTCGCCGTCTCGACCAGCACGGTCTGCACCTGCAAAGGAGGGGTCGCGTAGCTGGCATCCACCAACACGGTCCGCGCGTGTCTCGGGGTGGGCTTGTTGTAATTCAAGATCTCCTGCTGGGCGACGAGGTTGTTGGGAATCATGACGAGATCGTCCGTGGGCGTCAGGATCGTCACATGACCCAGATCCACCTTCACGACCCGCCCCACCTGGCCGGCCAAGCGCACCCAGTCCCCCACGCGCACCAGCTTGCCAAGCATGATCCCGGCAAAGAACCGCTTCAGGGTGTCCTGCAGCGCAAAGCCGATGACGGCCGTAGCGGCCGTCGGAATGGCCACCAGCGCCACCACGTTGATGCCGATGACCGTCCTGAGAAAAATTATGCCCGCGACCGCCAGCCCGCCGAGCAAGATCAGCAGCCGCAGCAGCTCCGGGATGTAAAATCCTTTCTTGATGATGAAGTAGTCTTCTAGGAGGAGAATATCCATCGCCTTCAAGAGTAAGAAGGCGGTGCCGAGATAGGCGGCGAACTTCGTCCACAGGTAGACCCCTTCCCACAATTTGACCCGTCCGAAGAGTTCGCTTTCGTTCAAGATCAACAGGACATACAGCGCGAGCGTGACAACGTAGATAGTGAAGAAGCTGCGCGGGGGCTTCTTGGCCCGTTTCCAGGACATCAGCATGTACACCCCGAACAGCGCCACCGCTAGGATGAATGTGACGCCGAGCTGCAGGAGCAGCACATTCAGTAGCTTGAGTTCGCGATCCATCACGTTTCGTCAATCTTCGTCCGGACGGGAATCATGCGGTCCCAAAATATCACATTTTCATCCATGCGGGTCCAGTCATTTTGACTGTCGGCAACTCCCTACATAGGAGTGCGGAAACGGTGTCAGCCTACCATATCCTGGATAAAGATAGGAATTTTCTACCAGATATGGTATGCCTGGAGTACCTTGACCTCCACATCAGGCAGGTCACCGAAGAGCGGGCCTTCGCCGACGCGCTCCAGGGCGGCAATTTCGACCTGGTGATCACCGACTCCCACTTGCGCTGGACCGACGGCCTGTCGGTCCTGCGCGCGGTCAAGGCCCGGCACCCTGGCGTCCCGGTCATCATGTTTACCGGCACTGGGAACGAAGAGCTGGCGGTGGAAGCGATGCAGGCGGGGCTGGACGAGTACATCCGCAAGACGACCCGGTCTCCCGCGCGCCTACGAACCGCCGTCCGGTCGGCCCTGGAACGCGCCGAAGCCCGGCGGCGCGCCGTTCGCCTCGAGGCCCGCCTGCACGCACAGTTGAATCGTCTCGGCGTCGGCGTTTTCCGGCTGGCCCGAGACGGGCGCCTGCTCGAGGCGAACGAAACTTTCCTTAGCCTGCTCGGCCTATCTTCCATACAGGAGGCGCAGCGCGTAGACCTGACGGCGTTGTCCGGCGTCCTTCCGGAGCGCTACGAAGAGCGCGTCTCCTTCCAGAGGCACGAACTCCAGTTGCGTCGGGCCGACGGTACGGCGATCCGGGTCTCGGTGACCAAGACCGTGGAGCGGACTCCGACCGGAGAACCTGTCATTGACGGTATGCTGGAGGAGGTCGCTCAACCTCTTCCGGGGATGCCGCGAACGGAACGCCGGCGGTGGCCGCGCGTGGAGGCTCATCTGGAGACGAGTGTGCGGCCCCATGGAGAGCCATCATCGGGGACCGCTCCCAACATCGGTCTCGGTGGGGTCTACGTGGTCCTGGACCACGAGGTTCCCATCGCCGAAAACCAGCCGATTCAATTGGGCCTCGTCACCGAAATCGGCATGCTGGAGATCCGAGGCAGGATACATCGCATTCGCGCGGCAACGGGCCGCGTGGTCGCTTCGCCTGAGCGTCTCGGATCAGGCTTTGCCGTCGAGTTCGAACCGCTCGACGAGACGAAGAAGGCTCTCCTCGCATCGCTCCTGGACGGATTGCGCGAGCGCACGACGTCGGTGAAGCTCACCGCCCTGCTGATTCCTCAAACGACCTCACGCCTGCTGCAGGAGGCGAGCGCACCCAGCACCGCGCCGGCACAGCCCGTCGAGGGCGAACCCGGTCTCCGGGAACCTGGAAGCGTCGTGCTCCCGGAGCGCCGGCTGGTCGGCAGGGTGGATGTGACTATTCCGGTGCGCGTCGAATCGAGCGTCGGACTCCACCAGGCCCGCACGACCGACCTGAGCGCGACCGGTGCCGGCCTCCGTCTGCTCAACGGACAAACGGCTCTGGGCGCGGGCCAACGCAGACAGCGCCTTGTGCTGCGCCTGCTGCTGACACAGGCCGTGCCCCCGATACCGGCGCCAGCTTCGGGCGATATCCCTGACCTCACCGTTCCGGGGGAGATCGTGTGGGGCGAGCCCAACGGGACGGAATCCCGAACGCCTCGCGTCGGCATCCGCTTCCTCCACGACAGCGCCACCGTCCAAAGCACGCTCGCCGAACTGGTCGGGAAGCTTCTTACGTTCTGCGGCCAGGCTGACGATCGGCCCGACATGGTCCAGATTCTCAGCCGCCGTGTGGAATGGCCGATGGGCGACGGCCGCCGCATCGTGGCCTCCTATGACAGCTCCTTGGAATCGTATCCGGGCGCCCCGCACGTCATCATCGCGCCCGGCTACGGCGAGACCAAGACGGACTATGTGACTCTCGCATACTATCTTGCCGCCAACGGGTTTCACGTCCTCCGCTACGACCACACGAACCATGTCGGTGAGAGCGACGGCGAGATGGCGGAGGCGACCCTGTCAAGCATGAACCAGGACCTCGGCACCGTCCTCGACTATGCGAACCGCACTCGACCAACGAGCCCGATCGTGGTGATCGCGGCGAACGTGACGGGCCGCATCGCCTTGAAGCGGCTCGCCCAAGACCACCGGGTCGCGCTGCTGGTCGTGCTGACAGGTATCATGGACCTGCAAGCCGCCCTGCGGGCCCAGCAAGAGGATTCCATCGTGACCTTCCTGCGGAGCGCCGGGGTCGGAACGACGAACCTGCTCGGACTGAACGTCGACGGTGACCGCTTCCTGAGCGACGCGATCAAGGAAAGCTATGCCGACCTGCCCACCACGATCGAGGACGCGAAACGGCTGCGGACCCCCGCGCTCTTCTTTGTCGCCGAGCACGACCCCTGGACACAACCGGATGCCGTGAAAAAGGTGCTGGCCTCCATGCAACCGCACGCGGGCCAGTTGTACCTGACCCCGGAGGCGCTCCACCGGCTCCAGGACAACCCGCGACAGACCCTGGCCATGGTTCGCCAGGTGGCCTCCTGCTGCGTGGAACGGTTCTTCCCGGATCGCTTTCGGAAAGGCCTGGTGGAGCCTTCCCCGCGGACGATGGCGGCCCAGATCCGGTTGGAACGGGAACGGGCCAGGGCCCGCCATTCGAAAAGAAGACCTGCTCTACGGGAGTTCTGGCAAGCCCACCTGGACCTCACACGACACCTCGCGAACATCTCCGCCTATTGGCATTTACTGGAGCAGATCGCGCGCCTCGCCGGTCCTCTCGAGCGGGGAGAACGGGTGTTGGACCCTGGCTGCGGGAACGGCGATCTGGGCATGTTTCTTCTCACCCAGCAGGCCTACCGCTTGCGGGGCGAGCCCGGCCCGAAGTTTCTTCCGCCGCACTACGTCGGGCTTGACTTCGTGCCAAGCGCGCTCACGTCGGCCCGGATGCGCCTCGCGCAGGCGGCTGCCGAGATCCGAGATAAGAGTCCCTCGGCGGTCATGGCTCATCCGCTCCTCGCGACGACGCTCCTGGCGGCTGATCTTGACTGTCCTCTTCCCATTCGCGACAACCGATTCGATCGGATCGTCTGCAACCTGGTGCTTGGCTACCTGCAGGATCCGCTGTTCACCCTCCGAGAGTTCGTCCGGGTGCTCTCCCCGGGCGGAAAGATGGTGATCACTAGTCTGAAGCCCCAGGCCGATCTCTCCCAGATCTACCGGCTAACGGAGCAACAGCCTGGGGCAATCGAAGCCGCCAGACAGATGTTGATCAGTTTCGGCACGATCAAACAGGCCGAACGAGATGGAATGTTCCACTCCCTCACCCGCCAGGAGCTTGCGCTGTTGCTCTTGGCCAGCGGAGCGGTGCACGTCAGCATTCACTCCGCCTTCGACGACCAGGCATATCTGGCCGTTGCCGAGAAGCCTCCGCGATAAGGCCCGCCTCTCACCACCGCACGATAACCCTTCAGAATTATTGCAGATTGGACGACACATGGAGAGAGAGATAGCGCTGTC
>VBOK01000203.1 GCA_005877565.1 Nitrospirota bacterium | reverse complement strand
GAACAGGGAAATGAATAGACTCGCCAGATGGGCCATGCAGGTTAATGTGCGGACTACCGACCCATTCAGTTTCAACTCCTCGTGGTGCTCTGAAACTCCGTTCTTCTGCACCTTGCAAATTCCTTTGAGTCTCTTCAATTGTTCTACTCGCCCCTCCACTTCTTGCAGCCTGTCCCTGCTCGCTTTCAAGGAATCTCCTAAAGGTTCTTGTGTCAGCTCGCAGTATATCATCGATCGAACGCCCTATCGCCTTAGCTCCAGTTGAATATCCGCCTCCCGGACCAACAACACCGGCGAAGAAAAGACCAACTGAGACTGCTTTCTCAACAGAAGTAAAGCAAGGGTTTAAAAGATCTTGAATGGTATTAACCGCATCGGAGACGGAAAGGCCAAATTCAATGACAGCCCAAGCTCCGAGTAATAGTGGAATTATCTTTCCTTCGGGATCGGTGAGATTCACTGGGTCATTGAAGACATATCCATAAAGGTTTGCAGTTCTTGCATAGAACCTGATCGGATCCTTTGCTGTCCATCTGCCGATCTGGGCATCATAATCTCGCGCGCCGAAGCGGGTGAGCCCTGTGTGCTGGTCATACAGCCCGCCGGCGAACCCGAAGGGCTGGAAGCCGGGGTTGGTGTCCACCGTGATGTTGCCGAACTCGTCGTAGTCCATCCGTTGGACAATCGCACCAGTCGTGGTGTCGATCACCAATCTCGGGCTACCCAGATGATCGGAGACGATCCGGTACGTGACGCCGGCTTTGATCATGTAGTCCGGCACGTTAGCCTTGCTCCCATAGACGAACCGGCTCACCACCGCACCGGTGCCATCCAGTTCGGCAACGGGGTTCAACTGGTTCTGGTACAGGAACCCCTGAACGAGAACACCGTTGATCTTCTTCCCGATGCGGCGGTTCTGGCCATCCACGACGTACTCCACCAGGATACTGCCTGGCAAGGTCGCACTCTTCAAATTCCCCAACGCATCATACGTGAACGACGCCGTCTGGCCCAGGACCGGATTGTTCTTGGTGAGGAGTTCCCCGTTCGTCGTGTAGGTGTACTGGAGATTGCCGTACTGCGTGAGGCGATCCTGGGCATCGTACGTGCCGTTCACAGTTCCAGTCTGGTCGGTCGCGCTCAGCCGGTTGCCGTTGCTGTCGTAGGTGTAGTGCGCCGCCGTAGCGCCGTTCTTGTTCACATCTGTAAGACGGCCGGCCGTGTCATACGTGTACACGAAGGTGTCCGTCACGCCGCCGATGGTCTCCACTTTCTGTGTGATGCGGCCAAGTTTATCACGGGTGTACTGTACATCCAACACCGTCGCGCTATTGGCCGTGGCCGTGTACTGGCCGAGCTCGCCAAACGTGCTGTATGTCCTCGTGTCCGTCACAGCTCCTAACGACGTGCCGCTGATGAGGCCATTCTGGGCGCTGCGCGTGATCGTGAGCGATCCTGCTGAGGTCAGCAGGCTGTCGATATCGTACCCGAAGGAGATGGTGTTGGCCCCGTTCACACTCTGGGAGCTGATGCGGAAGCTCGTATCGTACACTCGACTGACGCTTCCGGCGACCGTTCCGGCCCAGGTTGTTTGTTGCAACAGCGAGCCATCGTAGGCGAAGCTCAACGTACTGTTCGGCGCCATGATCGAGGAAAGAGTGCCGGTCGTCGCCCCGTAGGCATAGGTGATCGTCTGACTACCAGGTAACGTGTTAGAAAAGTAGCCTAGCCCCTTTTACCGGTTTTACCGGCGGTCACCTTGCTTGACGACTGGCCTGCGCGATGGAGAGAATACGCACAGAGACCACGTCGCCCAACCAGAGAGTCATCGAATGACCAGCCGCCTGTGGCGATCGGTTCTGCTCGCAAGCGCACTGGCGCTGACCGCATGCGCGACCAATCCATATACGGAACGGCAGCAGCTCCTGCTGCTGCCGGAATCCGAGGATGTCAAGCTCGGCGCCCAGGCGTATGATCAGGTACTGCACGATCCCAAGGTCAAGATCTCCCACGATCCCCGCGAAGTCGAGCCGGTCAAGCGTGTCGCCGCCCGCATCATCGAAGCCGCGAAATCATCCAAATATGCGGAGCGGGCGAGGCAGTTCGATTGGGAAGTGACGGTGATCAAAAACGACAAGACCATGAACGCCTTCGCGCTGCCGGGCGGCAAGATCGCCGTGTACACCGGCATCTTCCCCGTCGCGAAGAACGAGGCCGGCCTCGCCGCCATCCTGGGCCATGAAGTCACCCACGCGCTGGCCCGGCACGGCGCCGAGCGCATGAGTCAGGGTCTGCTGGCGCAACTCGGCATGGAAGCCGCCAGCATCGCCTTGGGTACCGGAACCAACCCCGCTGTGGGACAGGCCACGATGGCCGCGCTGGGCCTTGGAGTCAACGTCGGCGTCTTGCTGCCGTTCAGCCGGGCTCATGAATCCGAGGCGGATCACGTCGGCTTGCTCCTGGCCGCCCAAGCCGGCTATGACCCGCACGAAGCCGTGCACGTCTGGGAGCGGATGGAGCAGCTCTCCAAAAATCAACCGCCTGAATTCCTGTCCACGCACCCCGGTCACGGCACGCGGATCAAGCAACTCGAAGAGTGGATGCCGGAGGCGTTATCGTATTACCACCCACAACCGGGCTTCCACGCCGCCGACCTTCCCGCTCTGGCGCCGCGCTAAGTGGCGCCTGAGCGAGCGGCCTGGCTGGCACTTCTCCCGCTACTCGCCACCGCGCTCTACTACGCCCTTCCCGCCTCGCTTCAGCAGAATCTGTGGATCACGTTCAGTCCCCAACTCGTGGCCTATGCCACGCTCGCCTTCTGGATCGCGTCGAACCCCGGATGGCGCGCTGCACTTCGTCTGAATGCCGAAGGGAGGGGGCCCGGTTTGAAATGGGGCGCGCTCGTGGGCGTGGCGCTCGGCGCCGTCAATCTCAGTTTCATACTCTTGATCATCCCGGCTGGGGGTGGCGATATCCAATTTCTTCAGGAGACGCCGCACGCGAAAGCGCCGGTCTGGCTGATGTTCCCCGTGGGGATCGCCGTGATCGGGATGCTCGTCGAGCTGAACTTCCGGGGGTTTCAGATGGGCCGCCTCCTGACGTTGCTGGGACAGTCTCCTGCCGGAAAGCTCGGCGCACTCCTCGTCTCGGCGCTGGCGTTCTCCTTCGACCCTTATATGGTGCGGGTCTTTCATCATCTTTCGCTCAAGCTATGGTTCGGGTGAAAGATCGTGAGGAGAAAATAAATGAAATACGCCCTCTACTTCATCATCGGCGGGACCGTGGTCAGTCTGACGACCTACCTGGGAAGCCTGGGGAAGAGCTGGCTCGCCGCGTTTGTGACCACGTTCCCGGCCCTCACCGGCCTGACGTTCATCCTGATGTACCTGAACGCCGGCGTGGAGCCCACAGTGCCGTACGCGCGAAACCTCCTCTACTTCGTCATCCCGTGGCTAGCCTACGTGGGGTTCTACCTTCTGACGATCGATCGCTTCGGCTTCGGGCTCGCCCTGACCGGCGCAATCGCGCTGTTTGTCGCCGTCGCAGCCCTGTCCAAGCTTGTTGTATAGATCAGCGGCAGCATGTTTCGAATAACGGACTTGCATTTTGCAATTCTTCTCGTATGCTAAGTAGATGAGCCTGCGATGATGGCAGGGATTACGTATTAT
>VBOK01000053.1 GCA_005877565.1 Nitrospirota bacterium | reverse complement strand
CTGAACTTCTGGAGCATGAGTTCGCTGTAACCGATAATGACCGTCAACATGTTGTTGAAGTCGTGGGCGATGCCCCCGGTGAGCTGCCCGATGGCTTCCATCTTCTGGGCCTGGCGTAACTGCTCCTCAAGCTTCTTGCGCTCCGCTCGTTCTTCGGCTTCTCGCAAGGCGCGCTTTACTGCAGACACCAAACGAGCGGGCCGCTGTTTCAGCACGTAATCGGAGGCGCCTTTCTTGAGTGCATCAATCGCTGCTTCCTCGCCGACTGTCCCCGAGAAAAAGATGAATGGCACGTCGGGACGTTTTGTCCGTGCCAGAGCCAGTGCAGACATCCCATCGTAAGAAGGGAGGGTGAAGTCGGAGATGATCAGAGCCCATCCGCTCTGATCTATTGCGGAAGCAAAGTCGGCGCCGGTTTGGACGCAGACGATCTCGCAGTCGATACCTTCATCAGCCAGTCGTGCCCGTACGAGTTCTGCATCCCTCGGGTTATCTTCAAGATTAAGAATCCGTGCCGGCTGTACCATCGTTGTCAGACCTTCAAAGGAGAATCATTTCTTCGCTCAGCGCACGCTTCCGGGGGGTGGCTCGTTGATGATCGCCCAGAAGGCGCCCAGCTCTTTGACAGCATCCACAAACTGCTGGAAATCGACCGGCTTCACCACGTAGGCGTTCACGCCCAGTTTGTAGCTCTCCACCAGGTCCTTTTCCTCGCGCGACGAGGTGAGGATGACCACAGGGATCGTCTTCAAATTGTCGTCCTTTTTTATAGTACGCAGCACCTCCAGCCCGTCCAACTTGGGCATCTTCAGGTCCAGCAAAACCACAGCGGGACGGTTGTCAGCGCTCATCGCAAATTTCCCTCGGCGGTATAGGTAATCCAACGCTTCCGCGCCGTCATTTACCACGACCACTTCATTGGCCAGATTGTGCTCCTCGAGCGCCATCAGGGTCAGCTCCACATCCTTGGGGTTGTCTTCGGCCAGCAAAATCCGCTTGAGATTAGCCATCATGGCTCGCCTCCTTGCAAGTAGGCAGTGAGAAGTAAAAGGTTGCGCCGACATCCACCGCTCCTTCGGCCCAAACCCGGCCTCCATGGCGATGAATGATGCGCTGGACGTTGGCCAATCCGATGCCGGTGCCTTCAAACTCGCCCGCGCTGTGGAGCCGTTGAAACACGCCGAAAAGCTTATGTGCGTACTGCATGTCGAAGCCGGCGCCGTTATCGCGGACGAAGACCACGGTCTCATCCTGCACGGCCCCGTCGCATCCGACTTCAATGCTGGCGCGCTCGCGGGTGCGGGTGTATTTCACCGCGTTGGAGATCAGATTCACCAGCACCTGTCGCAGCATGGAAGGATCGCCGTACACGTCTGGCAAAGTACTGATCGTCCACTCAATGTTCCTGCCTTTCGCGTCCGGCTGCACATTGGAGAGAACTTCCTTGATCAACTGATCTAGGCTGACCGTCGTCATACGCAATTCCGTGCGTCCTGTCCGCGAAAAGGCCAACAGATCATCGATCAGGCAGCCCATCTGCTTCGCCGACTCCGAGATCGTCTTCAGATAGCGGCGGCCCTTCTCGTCCAGCGCGGCGACGGCGTGCTTCTGAAGCAAGTCCGAGAAGCCATCGATATGGCGCAACGGCGCGCGCAGATCGTGGGAGACGGAGTAGGAGAAGGCTTCCAACTCCTTGTTGGCGATTTCGAGCTGCTCCTTGTGCTGCCGAAGTTCCTCCTCCGCCCGCTTGCGCTCCGTGACGTCGCGCGCGGCGGCGTACATCAGCCCCGCCTCGGCCACCGGCACGGCGCTCCACTGCAACACCCGGTATGAGCCGTCCTTGCAACGGTAGCGGTTCTCAAAGGCGATCACCGCGCTGCCGCTGGAGACCTTCTCCGCCTCGGTCAGCGTCGCCGCCCGGTCGTCAGGGTGAATGAACTCGATGTACGGCCTTGCTAGAAGTTCCTGCGTTGTGTAGCCGAGTGTTTTCTCCCAGGCCGGGTTTAATTCCTTGAAGTAGCCGTCGAAACCGGCGGTGCAAAGCATGTCCTGGGAGAGCCTGAAAAACCGACTGCGCTCTTCCTCCGCACGCTTGCGTTCACTGATTTCATTTTCCAGCTCCTGGTTGACGGCTTCGAGCTCTCTGGTCCGCTCGATGACCCGTTGCTCAAGCTCTGCACCGGACTTTTTGAGCGCCACATTTCGCTGTTGAATCTGCGCGAGCATCTCATTGAAGGCACTCACGAGAATGCCCATCTCATCCTTGCTGTCGGTGACGGCGCGGACCGAATAGTCCTTTTCACGAGAAACGGTTTTTGCCGTCTCCACCAGGTGGAAGAGTGGCTGAGTGACGCTTCGTTGGAGTCTCGACGAGATGAAAAGCGCGACCGAGGCAGAGACCAACATGACGACAATGCTGATGCCGAGGTACTGCCAGATGCGGGCTTGCATTTCCTCAAGATCGGACTGGATGTAGACCGTGCCGATAGACTCCCCCTTGAACACGATCTTCCGGAACAAAAACAGACCGTCACTCTCAAACCAGTGGTCATTTGCATGACCCGCGAAGCGTTCAAGAAGTGCGACGGATCTTTGCTTGTCGCTAAGCCCATACGTAGCGAATGCCTGATTGTCGCGCGTGTATATGCCTGCGGAGACGATGTGCGGATCGGCCTTCAGCGCCGCCAGGGTCTCTGCCGCAGCGCTTTCGTCTTTGAACAAGATCGCCGAGGCGCTGTTGGCCCCGACGATTTCTGCCTGGGTTGAGAGGCTGCGAATCATGCCCTCCCGGTAGGCGAACAACTCATAGGTGAGAAACGCGGCGCAGGCCAGCAGGAGGGCAGTGCCGCTCGCAAAGACGCTCATCACCGTTAATTTCTGCCGGATGGAAAGATCTCGAAAGGCACGCATCGGATTTAGTTCCCCGTCCGCGACTTGTCGGTAACGATCCTGGCTAATTTCAGAAGCTGTGACCCCATCTTAAGCCCTGCGCGCTCCACCGCGTCCACGTTGACATTGAAGCGCACCTTCTGGTCCTCCACCGTGAGCGCGATCATGCCTCCGCGTTCGGCGAATCCTTCCATATCGCTGACCGTCAAAATGTGGGTTTTCTCAAGCGCCTTCATCGTTTGCGGCAAATGGCTTTCCTCGGATGAGCTGAGGAAGAGGATGTGGCTCTTCACCGCATCCTGGACCCTCATGAACCGCTTGACGGCCAGTTTCTTGCCCATGATGGTCTTGTCGCGGACGGTCTCTTCGAGTATGACGCCGACGGGGTCCTCGCCGAGCACGCCGATGATCATTGAGTTGTCGCCGCGCTCGAATACGTCGTCCGGCCATGTGACGAACTTGGCAAAGTTGAAGAGGAACGCCGCCTCCACCTGATGCATGGTCGGCGCTGGGGATTCTGCTCTGGCGACCAAGCCACCGCTGACAGCGACCCACAGCGCGAGCAGCAGACAGAGGCCCACACACAGGTTATGTCGCAGCCAGGTCGTCAGTAGCTCCATACGATCCTTGCGTAAAAGGCCCGTGCCAATTCGCTGCGAGTCGGCGCCGCCCCGAACTCTGGATGATCATGATCCAGCAGATTGAATCCGATCAGCGAGAGCTCGACGCCTTTCGAGATGGTCCAGCCGAGCCGCGTGTCCAACGTGACATAGCTCGACACGTTCGGAGAAGGCAGCGCGCCGATCACGCGCAACGCGGCATCGAATTCCAGGTTATGCGGCAGGTTCATGGCCGAACGCGCCGAAAACTGGTGCGCCGGATCGTTGCCGGCGGCGGCGATGTTGCTATCGAGGCTGTCGGCTTTGAACCCCAGTTTCTCCTTGAGGTAGTTATAGCCGGCGCTCAGCCGCCACCAGTCGAGCACGCGGTAACTTCCCCAGGTTTCCACGCCGTAGGTGTACCCCTCCATCTTGTTGGTGAGCACGGGAGCACCGCCCGGTCCCGGCTCTATGCTGCGCAGGTCGTCGTACACGTTGTAAAACGTGGAGATCGAGAACGACGCTTGGGGCGCCGGCTGCGCGCGATAGCCGACTTCATATGCGATCAGTTTTTCCGACTTGAAATCCGGCCCGCCGTTGAGCAGGAAGAAAGGGGGGCTGCCCGGGGCAAATAATTCGCGATCCAGACGCGAAGGCGTCCGCACCACACGCGAGATGGCCGACCACAGAAGCGCGTCATCGCGAAACTTCCAGGCAAGTCGCGCGTTAGGTTGGACTTCGAGCCCTGTATAGCTGTTGCTCTCGAGCTTCACGCCCAGCGTCATGTTCAGGCGCTCGCGGAGCGCGATGCTGTCTTGGAGGAAGCCGTTGGCCAGGCTTAGCACGCGGACATTCGGGAGAAACGCAAGAACTGCGCTGTTAGTGACAGCGTCGTGCATCAGGCGGTAGCCGCCGCCCCAGACGATCTCGTGGCTTGCGCCCAACTGGAAGCGGTGTTGCGCCTCAATATCGTACGTGTCGAGAAGCTCACCGAAGGTGCCGGGGTAGACCCGGCGGGTTCTGTCGAAATAGCCCAGGACCTGGAGGGCCGACCCGTCTTGCAGCGTCCTGTTCCAGCGTGCCAGTAGATTTGCGCCCGAGATCGACTTATTGTCACCCACCTGAGCGATTGTTCCGGTATAGCCATCGCCCTGGAGCGTGAGCGCATCGCTCCCCCGGCCCCAATCTGTGCGGAATCCCACCTGCCCCTTCTTCCACGCATCCTGTACGCCCGTGCCGTTCCCCTGGACCGTGTTATCGCGGTTGAAGCCCTTGCCATAGACGTGGAGGGCCGCGTCCTCGCCGAGCTTGGCGCCGTAGCGCACGCCGGCGCCGCGTTCTTCGGTGCCCTCACCGAGACTCACCAGAGCGCCCGCGGTGTCCTGTGAATGACGCGTGATGATGTTGATGACGCCGTTCACCGCGTTCGAGCCCCACAGCGTGCCGCCCGGTCCACTGATGACTTCGATGCGCTCGATGTCTTCGATCATTGTGTCCTGCACGTCCCAGAACACGCCGGAGAACAGCGGCGTATAGACGCTGCGCCCGTCAATGAGCACGAGCAGCTTGTTGGCGGTGGTGCTGTTGAAGCCTCGTGCCGTGATGGCATATTGACTCGAGTCCACGCGCGCGACCTGGAGGTTCGGCGCCAGGCGCAGGATCTCCGGTATGCTGGTGTAGCCGGACCGGCGGATGTCTTCGCGTGTAATGACGTACACCGCCGCAGCTGCGTCGCTCAGCCGCTCAGGTTTCTTCGATACCGAGGTGACCTCGATGTTCATCAGATCTTCAAGGCTCAGCTCCGTGAGTTCACTTGTGGCCGCTGCGGCATGAGAGAACCCACTAGTGCAGACGATGGTTGTAGCCAGTGCCAGCAGCCAAACAGAGACGACGCGCACGAGGCAGCCCGTAAGGACAGCAGTCACACTTGTAACCTGTGAAAATGATTTGGATAACAAAGTGAGACGACCTTGGGATTGAGTGGTCATAAACCCAGGTCAACGCAAGACAAGTTTGTTCCCACGCGAGACACGTATTCGTAAAAATAGGCAATTCTGAAACCACCCAGCGGACTCCATCATCCGCGTGAGACCAGAATAAGGATAACAAGCTAATTCGTAAGAGAAAACGCCTTCTCTGTTCAGCTAGACTTCATGTTCGTTCCGTAAGTGAAATCATGACATTAGCACGATGTCGAGCACCCTATTGCGTACAAAAAGATACCGGTGTTATCTGTAAAGATACACTGGTCAACGGCATGACCTAACGGAGGCTTAGCGAGCTGTTCTGGGATCGTCAGACGGGAATGTCAGCGATATGGCCACAGCACCCGGCAGGAAGTCGCTGATCTAACTCTGCGCCCGCGTACCCAGGTTCGTCAAGAGCATATTGTCTGCTCGATAGTAATACTAGTCCAGCAGCACTGTGGGGAGAATAGGGTTGGACTCTAGCTCTTCAGGGAAGCCCAGCGGATGGGTAGGGTCAGGGACGCTGGGGAGGGCCTTTCCCCTCGGCGGGAGGGACCTTGGGGGCCTTGGGGCGGTCGAAGAGGAGCACCAGGATGATGCCGATCACTCCAAGGACAGCCACGAAAAGAAAACCCCAGCCGCTCGGTGTTAGCTCCCAAGTCACGACGAGGTCCCTTCCTCGAGAAAGATGGCGATCAGCAGGAATGCGAACGTGGCGACCAAGCCGATCGCGACGTCTCCGAGACTGCCGGTCTTGCCCACTGCAGGATTCAACACTGCTACCCCGCAGGCGACCTTGCTGATGTCATAACAGTATTTGACTAGGCTTTCTCTGTGTCTGTCAAGACTCATACTGAACATGAGACACATGAACACGCAAAAAGGTTTAAGAAAGACGGAAACTTAGGATTCTTGCCAGAACCGCTTCAGGTCGAAGGACAGTTGGCGATGATGCTTGATGGATAGAAACACAAGTTGATTGCCGCGCAGAAGGTACAGGAGCAGGTAGTCGTCAACAATATACTCTCGCAGGTCATCGCTCTTTGCGAGTCGGAACGACTTCATCAAAGAGCCGTTCCAGAAGACCTTGAAAGGCTGCATTCCCTTCTTCAGGCCCAAGAAATGTCTGGATAGTTGTGAGGTTTGCCGAAAAGTTTTCGGTAAAGACCGGCCGATTACCGGCCATGCCTGGCCTTCAACTGGGCCAGACTGAGCATCTTCCCTCTTCGCAGTTCCTCGACGCCCCGGAGGGCTTCGTTAAGCAAGCTTAGGTGAATATGTTCTCGCTCCAGACGATGGTAGTGGTCCAACCTTTCGGCATCAATCAGGGCAGCACAGCTCTCCCCGTTTTTGGTAATGATCTTTTCGCTGCCCGCGGTGTGGACCTCTTCACAGAGTTCCGTCAGTTTGGCACGCGCGTGACTGAGCGAGATGATGTCCTTGGACGAAATGGCCATAAGATTCTCCTTGTCGTGCGAGATTATATTGCCTGTACAGAATTCTGTCAACTCCACGCCAAGTCCAAGGCCTGCTCAGCCTGAATCCTTGAACTGCGTTTCCCGGTAGGCAGCGAGGGTCCCGGCCAGACGGGTCTTCAGCTCCAGACGCTTGGGCTTGCCGGTGGTGGTATAGGGCACGTCCTGTCCGAACAGAATGACCTTGGGCCGCTTGGAAAACGGGAGGCGGCTCCGGCAGAACTCCAGCAAGGCAGCTTCGGTCGGCGGGTCCATTCCTTCGCGCGGGACCACGTAGGCAGCGATCTCTTCGCCGTAGTACCGGTTCTCGAACGGCACGGCCATGGCGAACTGGACGCCGGGGTGCCCCTTCAGCACGTCGTCAATTTCCAGCGGCGAGATGTTGACACCTCCCCGGATGATCAACTCCTTGATCCGGCCGGAGATGAAGAGGAACGGGCGCCCCTTCTCATCGCGGACATAGAACCCCTCGTCGCCCGACCGGAACCAGCCCCATTGAAAGGCCGCTTCGTTTGCGTCCGGCCGCTTGAAATAGCCCGTACAGACCGTCCGTCCACGGATGCAGATCTCGCCATGCACGAATTCCTGCACTTCCCGGCCGTGACTATCCAGGATCGCCATCTCGTTGTGCCGAATCGGCAGGCCGATGGAGGGAAAGTCGTAGTCCGTCAACCAGCGGCGGTGCTGGTCAGCGGGGAGATCGTTCGGAAGAAAGCACGAATAGCATGTGGTCTCCGACAACCCGTACCCATGCCGGATGGGAAAACGGAACCGGTCCTCAAAGCGCGCGGCCGTCTCCTTTAATAAGGGTCCCGCGCCGCAGATCACGCCGCGGAAGCGGTCAAGCCGGTACGGCTTCAGGTCTTCGTCTGAGTCCAGCAGGAACTCGAGCAGGGTCGGCACGACGCTGACGCAGGTCACGCCTTCATCGTGGATCCGCCGCCAGAAGACGGCTGATTTGAACTTCCGGTTCAGAACGGCGCCACCGCCGAAATAGAACGGCGTCACCAGCGTCACCACGGTGCCGTTCACATGGTGGATCGGCAGCACGCACATCAGCCGGTCGTCCGGCCCGAAGCCGTGCCAGTCGGCGATGCCGTCGGCGTCCACCAGGAGATTGCGCGCCGTCAGCACGACTCCCTTCGGCGGTCCGGTAGTCCCGGAGGTATAGACGATCAGGGCCTCGTCGTCGAGGTTGCCTGCCGCGTCTCCGTGTCTCCGCGTCCCCGCGTCTGGCGTCGAAAACCCTTCATCATTCACCGCGACGACCTCGCGAAGCCGCGGGAGCTCGCCGAGCAGACTCCTGATTTCGTCCAGGGAATCCTGCCAGCAGAACACGACTGAGGCTTCCGAATGCTCCAGTATGTAACGTTTCTTCTCGGTGGATTCTTCGATGTTGATCGGCACGACTGCCACACCGAGAGTCCAGGCAGCGAAATATACGAGCACAGTCTGGTCGTGGTTGAAGAGGACCGTCGCCACTCGATCGCCGCGCCGCAGGCCCAGGCGCTCGCGCATGACGGTGGCGGCCCGTTCCACCAGCTCGCCGAAGCGGGCGTAACTGTACACCCGGCGGACCGGCTCGGTCGCGCCGTGACTCTCGTCGTAATAGGTCAGGAAGGGCTTGTCGGCACGATGCGCGCCGTGGACGCGCTCATCAAAGAACTCGGCAAAGGAACGCCAGGGCAAATGGAACGGCGGCCCGCCCATCTCGCGGGCCTGCAGGATGCGGTCACGTTCGTCGTTCGAGGGGCACATACGCTTGCGGCGGCGGCCCGACATAGGCCGCGCGCGGCCTGATGAGCCGGTTGTGGTCCTGCTGCTCGATGATATGCGCGCACCAGCCGGCGATGCGCGAGCAGACGAAGACCGGCGTGTAGAGGTCGCGGGGGATTTCCATCAGGAGATAGGCGACGGCGGTATAGAAATCCAGGTTGGGATAGAGACCCTTTTCCTGCTGCATGATCCGGTCCACGATGGTGGCGATGTCGTACCACCGCGTGTCTCCGCACGTCCGGCTCAAGGCCTCGGCATGACGCTGGATGATCGCCGAGCGCGCATCGCCTTTGTGGAGCACGCGATGCCCGAAGCCCATCACGCGCCGCTTCTGCGCCAGCGCGTCGCGCACCCAGCGCTCGGCCCGGTCGCGGCTCTTGATCTCCAGCAGCATGGCGGCCACCGCCTCGTTGGCGCCCCCGTGGAGCGGCCCCTTGAGCGCGGCGATGGCTGCCGTCACCGCGGCGTGGAGGTCGGTCAGCGTCGAGGCGGCCACCCGCGCCGCGAAGGTGGGGGCGTTGAACTCGTGCTCGGCGTAGAGGATCAGTGAGACGTTCAGCACGCGCGCCATCGCCTTCGCCTGCTCGTCGGCGTGCCGGTCGGTTAGCAGGTACAATAAGTTTTCGGCAAAGCTCTGGTCCGGGCTCGGCTGCACCTGCCGTTTCGCATGCGCCAAGCGATGCGCGTTGGCGATGAGGATGGGGATCTGGGCCAGGAGGCGGACGGACTTGCGGAGGCTCGCCTCGCGGGGGCTGTCGGCTGCATCGGGATCAGTCATCCCCAGCAGCGATACGCCGGTTCGCAGGATGTCCATCGGGTGCGCACTCGGCGGGACGACGCCGATGAAGGCTTCCACGGAACCGGGCAAGGGCCATTGCGTCTGCAGTTGCGCGGTGAAGTCGCCCAGCTCTTTGCGCGTGGGCAGTTTGCCGAACAGCAATAGATATGCGACCTCTTCGAACGTGGCCTGCTCCGCCAGATCGCCGATCGCGTAGCCGCGGTAGCGAAGACCGGCCGCGCCTTCGTCCACTTCACAGAGGGCACTCTCGCCGGCGATCACGCCCTCAAGACCGGGGCTGTAGGCTGGCCCCCCACCTTTGTCTTCTCCCACTATGCGTGGGGAGGATTGAGTTGGTTCCCTTTCCCCTTGCGGAGGAGAGCTCTCCCTGTTATCCCTCCCCCCTTGCGGGGGAGGGTCAGGGTGGGGGGTCATCTTTCCACCAGCTCTTTCCATATGACTTCCTTGACCGCCTCAATCTCCATCAGTATCTGATTATTCCAGAATCGCAAAACGCGAAACCCCTGCGACTCGAGCCACGTTGTGCACTCAGCATCATAAGCCGATTGTTCAGCATGCTGCCCTCCGTCCAGTTCAACAATCAACTTCTTTTCAAAACAGACAAAATCTACAATATACGGTGCGATCGGTTGTTGTCTTCGAAACCTGTTTCCTCCCTCTGCTTCATTCTCAAGTGGGACCACAAAGCCTTTTCGGCTTCCGTTGGATTTTTCCTGAGAGCTCTCGAAAAGCCCATCTGCAGGATTCACCCCCACCCTCACCCTCCCCCATCAAGGGGGAGGGGAAGTATTGGGCTCTCACCACATTAAACGAGAGGATCAAATTTATCGTCCATACCGCTTTTCAATGTCATCGTCCCGCTTTTCGTACGCCGCGTAGCGGAGGA
>VBOK01000052.1 GCA_005877565.1 Nitrospirota bacterium | reverse complement strand
CTTCTTGGAAGTCTTCAGCGTGCTTGCGCAGGTCCGTCGGTTCGTCGGCGATCAACACCGGCGGCGCGGCGAAGTAGTCGAGCAGGGTGTCCATGGTGGGATAGATGGATGGCCCGCGCCACTCTGCATCCGGTGGGAGGGGCTCAGCGGCCTCATTACTAGCGGGAGGTTCTGGGCGGATCAGCTCGCGCGCGGGAAGGACGCGCAGGGAGGGAGCGCGCCCGGAGGACTTCTGGGTGGCAGGATCGAACAGGCGAATGGTCTCGATGGTATCGCCCAGGAATTCGAGGCGGCGTGGTTCTTCGTGGGCCGTTGAGAACAGGTCCACGATCCCGCCCCGCACGGCGAACTCGCCGGGGTTCTCCACCACCGACACCCGGCGGTAGCCAAGCCGCAGAAGCCGGGTGACGAGGTGAGCCCGTTCGATCGTATCCGTCTGCTTCAGCGAGAAACACGCCTCGGCGAACAGGCTCCGGGGCCGGAGGCGTACGGCAGCATGCCCCAGTCCGGAAACAACAGGACGTCGTCCGGTGCGAATCCCTGCAGACGATGGAAGAACGCCACATCGGCATGGAGGCGCTCCGCGGCTTCGTCCGTCGGGGTCACCACTAACACGGAAGTCTTCCGATCCGCGAGGCGCCCCGCCAGGGCTGAGAGCACGAGCCCTTTGGCGGAACCGAAAAGTCCGACCAGCGCCGTCGAGCGCCGTCGCTCCTCAATGGCGTCGAGAAGGAGCGACACGACGGCGGACCAAACAGCGGGGATCGCGGGAGCAGGCATCAGGGCAGGGCTTTGATGCGGCGGACGAGGCTCGTGGTGGACACGTCAGGCACCAGGGGGATGGTCACGACCTGCCCGCCGCGCGCCTGGACGATCTCCCGGCCCACGATCTGGTCGGGCGGCCAGTCGCCGCCCTTGACCAGCACGTCTGGTTGCACCGAGGCGATCAGGTTGCTTGGGTCGGCTTCGTCGAAGAGCACGACGTGGTCGACGCAGGCCAACGCGGCCAGCACTTCGGCCCGTTGGGCCTGCGGCACGAGGGGTCGCCCCTTCGGCTTGATCGCACGGACCGAGGCGTCGCTGTTCAGCCCGACGACCAGGCAGTCCCCCAGCTTTTTCGCCTCCTGCAGATAGCGCGTATGGCCGACGTGCAGGAGGTCGAAGCAGCCGTTGGTAAAGACGATGCGCTCGCCGCGGGCGCGTCGCGCATCGAGCGCTGCCGTGAGGGCCTTTGCGGTGAGGATCTTATCAGGCATCGTGCCGTGTGCGGGTATCTTACCATTCCTGCCGGGGATTCTGTACCGGCCCTTGTCACCTGTGGCGCGGTTCCTTACAATACCGCCCGCTGATGCGGGAGGAAATACTGTGGTTGGCGTCCGGTTTGAACGATTGCCAGGCGAAGGGCACCACTACCCGGTGCTGTTTCACGTCGGGAATTGCTACGTGCCCGTGACGGAGCACATCGTGAACGAGTTGAAGGCGTGTGCCTTGATGCCGGGCGAGCGCTTCCTGGAAGTGCTCATTGACAAGCTCGGCTATTCGGAGTACCTGAAGGAGCGCATCCGCGAGGAGCTCAAGAAGACCGGCGACCCCGTGACGCAGGCGACGGTCCTGCAAGGGGCGGTCAGGGATCTGTAGCCGTCAGTGGGACAGGGCGCCCACTTTGACGAGCACGCTTCGGATCAGACGTTTCTTGTCCTCCCGTTCTTCCTTCTGATACGCCTGCTTCGACGAAATGATTCCTTCGTCTTTCTTGCCAGCAGCCAGCTTGGCGAGCCCCAGCCCGTGGAGCGTTTGCGCATCGTCCGGGTCGTACCGGGCGGCCATCTCAAAGTTCTCGAGCGCCAGCGGCACCTTGTTCTTGTTGTAGTAGAGCCAGCCTAGCTTTGCGTAGGCCGAGGCCATGGTCGGGGCCAGTTGAACGGCCGCCTCAAGCTCGCTGATCGCCTCGTTCACCCGCCCCTTGGTCTCGTGCACGATGCCCAGGGCGTAGCGGACCAGCGGGTCCTTCGGGTTCAGGCGTGCGGACTCCTTATACGCGGCGATCGCCGGCTCGAACCGTCCTTGGTCGGCAAGGGCGAGTCCCAGATTGTAGTGGATGTACGGATCGTCCGGATTCAGTTTGAGGGCCTCGCGATATTGCGCGATGGCGGACTCGAGGATGCCCTGCTCGTAGTAGGCTGAACCCAGGTTGAGCCTCATGCGTACGTCCTGAGGGGCCAGTGTGACCGCTTCGCGATACTCGCGGATGGCCATGTCGAGCCGATCCAGCGCCTGCAGGGCCTGCCCGTGAAAGTAATGGGGGACTGGATCGTTGGGCGCGAGCCGCGTGCTTTCTTTATACTCCCGGATCGCTCCTTCGAGGTCTCCGATCTGCGCGAGCGTCAGCCCCAGAAACAGGCGGGCCCCGGGGTTGTCCGGATGCTCTCCGGCAAGCTGGCCAGCGAACGCACGGAGCGCCGCCCGCGGGTCCTGCTGGGCCGCCGTGTCACTCTCTTCCTCGTCCGGCAGCCTGAACAGCCTGTCATGCTGCACATACGCCTCGCGATAGTCGCCTTTTAGCAGTAAGCCGGTCACCAGGAGCAGTCGGGCAATCGGGTCGTTGGGGTCAGCCTGGCTCCACGCTCGGGCGAGTTCCTGCACCTGGTTCCAGTTTCTCGCCAGGATGAGAGCCCGAGCTTGAGTTTGGTGATCGTGATTGCGCATTGCGCGTAGAATAGAGGCTTCTTGACTCACCTTGCAAGCGGAGGCTATATCCTTTCAGGGGTTGGACTGCAACGGCCATGCCGCTGGATCAACGGGTGCTTGCTGACTTTCGCCGACGCTTGCGGGAAGCGGTAGAGAACGACCGCGAGGCTTGGGCGGCCTCGCGCCGGCTGGTTGCGTCCGATGCCGCAGCCGAGACCCTGCAACGCCTGCATGCGGCGGTCGCCGGCTCGTCTCTCGACCGCGGGATACGCGAGGAACTGCTGCGGGTGCTGGCGCTAGCCGGCCGCGACGGCCTGCAAGCCATTTCTCAGGAAGGACTCCGCGAGTTGACGGGACTCAATCCCACCAAAGCGGTCAGGAACTTGTGCCTGTTGCTGGGCGTCGGGGCGGGCGCCGTCGATGCAGGGGCTGTCTCCTCGCTGGCACAGGAGAAGGTCGAAGCGGCCGTCCGTGGCAAAGACAACCCGTTCGATGTCCTGCTGGAGACGGATGTAGCGTCTCTGGTGGACTGCGGCGCGGGGGACCTGACTTTTGAAGAGACGGTGGTCGAGCAGTACCTGAGCCCGCTCGAGCGTGCGGGGCGGGTCTTCATCCTGCATGCGTTCGACCGACTCGACCCGCAGGAGCCGTTCGGTGCGTTCGTGCAGGCGGATCGCGACCGTCTACAGCGGCTGCGGCGCCATCCGTCACCGGCCCTGCGCTTCCAGTACGACGGCCACCGGGACATGTTCGACTTGGCGAGTTGGCGGCGGGATTGTGCCCGGTATACCATCGCTGTGTGCAACAGCCCGTCGACGCCCACCTTCGCCTACGAACCGTCCCGGCTCGGGGACGACGCGATCCGTGCTCATCTCCGCCAAACCAAGGGCGAGTTCCGGCGCCTGAAGAGCAAGGGGCGCGAGGTGCTCGAGGTGCTGCATGGCGGCGAGCGGCTCACCTTTCCGCCGTGGAAGTTTGATGTCTATGGCCCGCTGGCCTTGCTGGATTTGCTGTCGCGCAAGGGCAAGCTGGCCATATTGTCAGCCGTGGACATGGAGGTCTTCAGGGAAGTCCTCTCCCAGCTCCTGCCCGAGGACACGGCGCGGCCTCAGGGCGTGTTTTTTACGGAGAGTAACGCGAGGCAGTTCTTCGGGTCGGTCTATGGTCAATTGCTGCAGTTGGGCATCGGTCAGAAAATGATCCTGGCGAAAGTCCGTCAGGACATCCCGCGCGTGCTGGACGACGATGGCAAGCGGGGCGACACGTATGGCTTCCGCTATGTCGAGATCCGGCGCGGAGCAATGTTTCCCGGCGTGCCGGCGGGGAGGACCGCTTACCTGTTCGATCAGATGAAACTGGAGGCGGCGCCCTGGTTCCTGACCCTGGTGCCGGCGCAGTGAGGCGAGGGCCATGGGCGTGAAAGTCATTCGTGACCGCAAGCCGACCGCGTCAGGACCGGTCTTCACGCCGGACGGGCGTGCCAACGCGCTGTACCTCAACGAGCTGTTCGACGCGGTGGCCAAGGAGACCGCGACGCGACTGCATCGGCGCTACCGCGCCGAGGTCCCGCTGACGGGCGGGCTTTGGGGCGGATCCTGGTACTTCGCGGACGAGTGCGGCTACACCCGCGCGCGTTTCCGCCGGCTCTACAGCCTGGTATGCGTCCCGCAAAACCGGGGCCTTGAAGACCCCGGCAACCTCAAGCTGATGTTCAAAGTCTATGCCAGCGTCCTCGCCGAGGCCTTCGAACCCTACGGCATCGCGCTGGGAGACGCGAACGGGGGGGACATCATCGGCTACAGCAATCGCAAGCGACCGACCCTCGATTTCCAGATGTGGGATGCGAACAAAAAGATTGATTACATCCGGTGCTTCTTCAGCTACAACTCAGCGACCTGGGAGGAGGCGTACCTCTACGAGACCGTCCGCCTGATCAAGCAGACGAAGGAGACGCTGGACAAAAAGACTCTCACCGAGCCGCCGCGCCTGGAAGGGATGGCCATCCGGTTTCAGTTGCAGGACCTCGTCATTTTGTACCACACGCTGGAGCCGGTCCTGTCCGAGCAGGCCAAGGCCGTCGGGGGGCCGCTGGTCGAACGCATCATGACCCGGTTCGCGCAGGGCATGAGCGACGAGGCGGAAATGAACGCCCTGAACGCGCAGGCCTTCGAAGGCGAGTTGATTTACGCTTACGAGGACGCGATCCGGGCGGACTTCGCCCGCGAAGGGCTCGATATCACGAAGGTCGAGGAGTGGCCAGTGGATCGCATCAACCGGGTGCCGGCGAGCCTCAAGGAGCAGCTCATCCCCCACCTCCAGGCTATCTTCCAGCGGTACCGGGGCAATTTAAAGGCGGCGGAAGCGAGTGCATTGAGCGGGAAGCGCCCGGGGAAGTAAAATAGCGGCACGATCGTCGAGAGGGGATTACCCGTCATGCCCAAATGGTTGGATGAGATGACGAACGCCGGGGAGCCCGTGATTCCGGCGAACCTCAGGAACGCGGTGTGGGAGCGGGACGAGGGGCAATGCGTCAAGTGCGGCACCAAGGAGGACGTGGACGTCCACTGCGTCGTGCCCTACGCCATGCCGACCGAAGCGAACTGCAACGTGGTGTGCAAGACCTGCCTGCGTGAATTCTAAAGAACTCGTAGGGGAGGGGTTTATCCCCTCGCCCTTCCTGAGGGCGGGTGTTAAACCCGCCCCTACACGAGCTTAAAGGCTGCGGACATCTTTGAACGTGTAGGTCTGCCGGCTCAGGACCGGATAGACGGAGAAGATGGGGGTGCTGGCGGGGACGAACGCTGTATTGGTGTCCGGAAGCAGCGCGAGGTGCATGTTGATGTAGTTGAAGCTCAGCCCCTCCTGCCAGGGTTTCTTGGAGGCCTCCGCATAGGCCGCCATTTTTTCCGTCCCGTAGGTGCGCACCACCAGACCGGAGGCGCCCATGAGCCCGTACTCCGGCAGGTCCGGCGCGCCCAGCAGGAGCAGCGACACGCTTGAGGCGTCAAACCAGACCTTCACGTTGCACACGATCTGCACGTACGGTCCCAAGGTGTTGGAGCCTTCCAGGAAGGCGCGCGGTAGGCCGACCTCGGGGGGCACATCCGGCGACAGCGCGCGCTCCACAGTCCCCAGCTCGGTCTCCTTGACCTCCGAGGCGGAAACGAACAGGAGATTGGGGTCGTCCAGGGGGATGTCGAGGACCTCGTCGCCAAAGTAACTGCAGAGCTTGCCCATCTCGTACCGCAGCGGGTACGAGTATCCCATTTTTGCGAACCAGATCCGCACGCCGGCGGCCAGCGGGTCATCCGGTTTGCGGCTGATCTTCAGGTCGAACGGCAGCATGAGGTGGAACGCGTTCATCCGCGCGTTCATGAAGGGCGCACAGGCGCCCGGAAATTCCTTGTGCACGACCAGGTTGTCAGGCTGGAACTTGCGCTCGGTGCCAGGGTTCTTGAACTGTTGGGCCGTATGGGCTTCCGTCGTGAGCTTGAATTTCCGCTGGTAGTAGGCGGCAGCGCGCTTCTGCGCGGTGGCGAGGAAGTAGTCCGGCAGGTCCGTCTCCACGATGATCTGGTGCTTGTCGGCCGTCGCGGGCTTCTGTGCGCGGTAGGCTTCGTTGTAGATGGCAAGCTCGGCTTCGGTTTTCTGAATCTCCCGCCGCAGCTCGCGCAACAGAGCCTGGTCGGCGTACTTGGACCGGTGCAGTACCTCGACGGCTTTCTGCAGGGCCTCCAGCTTGAACTTGAACCGCTTGGGCTCCTCCGCGAAGGCGTCCGACAGCGCCATCCACAGGTTGAATTGCTCTTCCGGGAGCAGGCCGAGCTTGTCCAGATCGTTGTTCCGGGCGAACTCGAAGGCCAAGGGGCCGAAAGCCTCTTCCTTGCGGAGGCACAACGATAGCAGGTAGTGGAGGTGCTCCCGTGCCTCCTGCGGAGTCATCGTCTGAGCGCCCTGGGACGTCGGCTGGTCCATCGCGGATTTCCCTAGAAAAATCCAGGAGGATAGCGGATTGTGGCCGCCCCCGAATTGATTGTCAAGCCGCCGAATAACCCTTGACCGCCATCTCGCGTAGGCCCTAAAATCCATATTCACCCTTATGAAAGTCGAGTACGGAAAAGGCGAACTCATCCAGTTGAAGCCCCGCCAGACGGGGGCCCCTAACGGGCGGAAGACGAAGGTCATGCTGGTCTTCCCCCCGGACTGGTACCCCTCCGAACCCTACCTCAGCCTCCCCAGCCTGACGTGCGTGCTCCGCGCCGCTGGCCACGACGTTGTCCAGAAGGACGTGAATCTGGAAATGTATGACTGGTACTTCAGCGAGGACTTCCTCGGCCGCTTTGTCCTCAAGCGGGTCCCCCAGCAGCTCGACCGGCTGCGGAAGTTGTCGCGGCTGCGGAGCCTGACCGAAGCCGAGCAGGGATTGCAGCTCGCCCTGGTCGGGCTGACGCGTGCGCGCATGGCCGAACTGGCGGAGAAGGCGGAGAAAGCGAAGCGCATCGTCCGGAGCCAGGAGTTCTACGAGGCAGACAAGCTGGAGTGGGCGATCAACACCTTCCGCGAGGTGACGGACACGATCTCGCTCGTCTACGCGCCGGCCCGGATCTGCATGCCGCCCATGGAGACCGACCTCTCCTACAAGGTCTTCATGTCCGCAGAAGTGCTGGATGCGATCGAGGACACCCAGGTCAACGTGTACCGTGATGTCTTCGAGCACATCCTGAAGCCGGCCATCGTCGCTGAGCAACCGGACGTGATCGGGATCTCGATCGTGCTGCAGCAGCAGATCTTCTCGACGATGACCTTCTGCAAGCTCATCAAGGAGCAGTTCCCGAACATCCACGTGACCATCGGCGGCAACACGGTAACCCGCCTGCGCGACGTGCTGCCGGAGACGCCGAAGCTCTTCGCCCTGTTCGACAGCGCCGTGATCTACGAGGGGGAGACTGCCTTCCTCCAGCTCGTCGAGGCGGTCGGGACCCGGCGCGACCTTGCCGGCATTCCCAATCTCATGTACCGCGACGCGTCAGGGATTCATACCTCCTCCCTGAGCTACGCCGAGGACATGGCCGCGCTGCCCGCCCCCGATTTCGACGGCCTGCCGCTGGAGAAGTATTTCGTTCCCGACAGGATCCTGCCCTATCTCGCCACGCGCGGCTGCTACTGGGGCCGTTGCGAGTTTTGCGACCACGGCGAGGGCTATACGGCCGGCTACCGGACCAAAAAGATCGACCAGATCATCGAGGAGATCCGGGGCCTCAAGATCAAATACAACACCCGGCATTTCCACTTCACCGACGAGTCCTACCCCCCGGCCCTGTTCCGCAAGCTGACGCGCCGGCTCGTCGAGACGAATATGGACATCGTGTGGACGACCCACATGCGGTTCGAGAAGAGCCTGTCGGACGAGGAGGTCTGGCAGGACGCGCGGACCTCCGGGTGCAAGTTCCTCCACTACGGCTACGAGTCCGGTAGCGAGCGCGTGCTCAAGCTCATGGACAAGGCGACCACGACGGAAGTGGTCCAGCGGAGCCTGAAGCTGGCGGCGGATGTCGGCATATGGAACCACGTCATGGGCTTCTTCGGCTTCCCAGGCGAGACTCGCGAAGACGCCTATGCCTCCATGCGATTCCTGGAAGAGAACAAAGACCTCGTCCACTCGATCGGGTTTGGCACGTTCGATCTCAGCAAACACACGCCCGTGGCGAAGAATCCAGAACGCTTCGGTGTGACGCCCTACAAGAACCCCGAATGGGACTTGGCGCTGGACTACTACTTCACGGTGAAGGATGGGCTCAGCGTCGAAGAGGCGGAGCGGGTGTTCGAGGAGTTCGAGCGCAACCACTATCCGGGGTGGGACCTGAAGATCTTCATCCGCGAGTATGTCTTCCTCTACGTGGTCCGTTTCGGGACGAACAAGCTGCCGGCCCTCCAGTTCCGCCCACCGGAGGTGGGTGCGGGCGATTTGAGCGGCGTCGGGGCCTGAGCGGAATCCGATGGCAGACAGCATCATCCAGGTCGAGAAGCCAACTCTCCAGCAGAGCATGAGCGGCCGGAAGCTGAAGGCGATGCTCCTGTTTCCGCCGGAGTGGGTGCCGACAGCGCCCTACTTGGCGTTGCCCAGCCTGACGGCGGTGTTGCGTCAGCACGGCCACGAGGTCGTGCAGAAGGACGTCAACATCGAGATGTACGACTACTTCTTCTCGGACACCTTCCTGATCTGGATCATGGCGCGCATGGCCACGCAGCGGCGCGCGCTGGAGGCCAAGGAACTGACCGAGGGGCTGACGGAACGGGAGGCAGCCCAGAAGGCCTGTCTCGAGGCCGCGGCCGGCGTGGACGTGCTGGATCTGGCCGAGCGGGCGCAGGAAGCCAAGCGCATCACCCGCAGCGAGGACTTCTACGACGCGGACAAGCTGGAGTGGGCGCTCAACACCTTCCGCGAAGTCATGCAGTACATCTCCGCGGCCTATTACCCGGCGTCCCTCGTCTTCTACCCGATGGAGAGCAACCTCGGGTACCGGCCGGGCGTGTCCAAGGAAGTCCTCGCCTGCCTGGACGACGAGCAGGTCAACGTCTACCGGGACGTGTGTCGCCAACTCGTGCTGCCGGCGGTGAGCCGGGAGGCGCCGGACGTGGTCGGCGTGTCAGTCGGCACGCAGATGCAGCTCCTCGCCGGCCTCACCTTCTGCAAGATGATCAAGGAGGCGTTCCCGCATATTCACATCACGGTCGGCGGGAACATCATCACGCGGCTCCAGGAGGAGTTCCCCAAGCACGAGCGGTTCTTCACCACCGTGTTCGACTCCGCGATCCTGTACGAAGGCGAGCACGCGTTGCTGTGGCTTTTGGAGGCGCTGGCCGGCGAGCGGGAGATGGCCAAGGTACCTAACCTCATCTATCGCGACGAGACCGGGGCCCACGTCAACACCGAGGTCTACACCGAGAAGACTACGGCGCTGCCGCTGCCGGATTTCGACGGGTTCCCGCTGGACAGCTATTTCGTGCCGGTCCGGATCCTGCCGTACCTCGCCACGCGCGGCTGCTACTGGGGCCGGTGCACCTTCTGCGATCACGGGCAGGGCTACTTCGACCAGTACCGGGGCATGCCGGCGCACGAGGTGGTCCGGCAGATCAAGGCGCTCAAGGAGAAATATCACGCCGAGCACTTCTTGTTCGCCGATGAGTCCTACCCGCCTGCACTGTTCAAGAAGGTCGTCCAACTGCTGGTTGAGCAGAACGTGGGCATCAAGTGGACGACGTTGATCCGGTTCGAAGAGACGCTTCAAGATTCGGAGATCTGGAAGATCGCGGCCCAGTCTGGCTGTTGCACCCTGTACTACGGGATGGAGTCGGCCAACGAACGCGTGCTCAACTTGATGGACAAGCACGTCAAGCAGTCCGTGATCGAGAACAACCTGCGCGAGGCCGCGAAGGTCGGCATCTGGAACCACGTGATGGCCTTCTACGGCTTCCCCGGAGAGACGCGTGAAGAGGCGGAGGAGACCCGGGAGTTTCTCATCGACAACAAGGAGCACATCCACTCCGTCGAGTTGTTCTATTTCGTGGCCTACCGCCACACGCCCATGGTGCGCACCCCGGAGAAATTCGGGATCACGATCCACAAGCAGGAGGAATATGACCTGCCGCTCGACTACTACTACACGCTCAACGAGCCGGGCGGGGTCACTTGTCTGGAGGCCATGCAGCTCTGCGAGGAGTTCTACCAGAACGACTTCGCGCCGTGGGCCGTGCGGGTCAACGCCCGCGAGCACGTCTTCCTCTACATTTCCAAGTTCGGAACCAACCGGCTGCCGCAGATCTACGCGCAGCCGAAGACCGGCGTCTCAGGGCTCGTGACCTGGCCGGTTGCGCGCGGTGACGCCGAAGCGGAGAGCGCGGGGGATCAATCCATGGCCCGCGTCCACTCCCACACCGCTCCGTAAGTCGTTTCCTTGTAATTACGCGGGTCCTGTCACCGAGCGCCCGGCTGTGCTCGCTGACGGCCTCGCCGTCGATGCCCCGCGGACTCGGCTGCGGCCTGTATCGCTGCGCTCCTCCGGGCACTCGGCGCCACCCGCTATCAGCCTTGATGATGCCTTCAACTCTTCGGCGAGTCTTCCTTTTTCAGCCGCGCGACCAGCAGC
>VBOK01000051.1 GCA_005877565.1 Nitrospirota bacterium | reverse complement strand
GCAACTTCATGGCGTACAACATCCATGCGGTCTGGCAGCAGGAAGTCTGGGCAGCGGTGGAGCGCTCGAGGCGCTATATCGAGCAGTACATGGGCGGCCTGTGCGCGCCTGAGAACGTGGAGGGGGCCGAGGCCGTCATCATTGCCTCTGGCAGCGCCGCGGCGCAGTCCCGTGAGGCCATCCGGCTGTGCAAGGATCAGGGTATCAATGTCGGGTTCATCAAGATCCGGTCGCTCCGTCCCTTCCCGACCAAGGAACTGCGCCAGCTCTGCGCGAAAACGAAGCTCATAGTGGTGCCGGAGTTCAACTATGTCGCTTGGCTGGCCAAGGATGTGGCCGCGGCGATCTATGGCTATTCCAACGCCAAGATCGTGGCCGGCCCGCACGTGTACGGCGGGATGTCCATGCCGGTCGAGATGATCGTGGACGAGGTGGTTGGTGGCCTGACGGGGAAGAAATCGATCGCCGTGCCAGAGTCGGCCATCATGGGGCGGGACGTCAACCAGGCCGAGGTGGCCCATTTCATGCAGAACATCTGACGGCAACTCAAGTGTGAACGACAAGAGGCCGTCCGGGATGTCCCGGACGGCCTCTTGAGTTTTGGCAGAAGCGGGTGGGGCTATTCCTCGAGCATCTCCTCGCTGTCCGGCATTCCGTAGGCAACGAACTTGGCGTAGCTGAGATAGATCGCGCTGCTGTCTCGCATGGCCTTGGAGCCCTGGGTCATCCGTTCAAGCTTGATTGGATCAGAGGCTTCGGACTCGCGCATCGCCTCGACTTGGCGCTCCAGAAGCGTGTTAAACTCGTACATCGCCCGTTCGATGTTCAGGTAGGCTTCTTTGATCGCATCAGTCATGGCGCGCTCCTTCGGTCGGTACTGGCTGCTGGTGACCTTACACCAGCCCTGCTAGGGGGGTCAATCAGGTAGTCCGGATGAGTGTGGAGAACCCCTCGCACAGTCTGCTCGAGGCGCTCCGGGCCCGGTATGGCGAGCCGGATCGGGAAGTCGCCGAAGGAGTTCGCGCGCTCTCCCGACTCTTTACGAGGGAACGGGACGCGCTGGGGTCGGACTATTTCGTGGACCCGGCATTGCGCCGCGCCTACTTCTTGTATTTCCTGCCCGTCAACCTCGCCAAGGTGGCCAGCCTGCTACGAGAGATGCCGGAGCTACCGCAGAGGCCCTTGCGGATCCTGGACGTGGGGAGCGGCCCTGGGGTCGGCGCGCTGGCCGTCCTCGGCCATCTCACGCAGCACAGCGTCGCCGCGCATGGGGGGTCCGAAGTGGTCGCGGTAGATCGCAGCCGCCGTGCGCTGCAGGAGGCCGAGGCTCTGTGGGAGCAGGTGTCTGTGACGCGGCGTGGCGGGCCGTCCGTTCGGTTCCATACCGTGACGCTCGATCTGGAACGACCGGGCGCCCGCGTTCCCTGGAAGGCCGGCGCCTTCGACCTGGTGATTCTGGCCAACAGCCTGAATGAACTCTTCCGATCGGCGACGGAACCCATCGCCCGCCGGGTCATGTTTCTGGAATCCCTGCTCGATGCCCTGTCGTCCGACGGAACCTGCATGATTATCGAGCCTGCGTTGCGGGAGACGACGCGGGACCTGCATCACGTGCGGGACCGACTGACGGCAGCGAGACGGGCGACTGTGTACAGCCCGTGCCTGCACGAGCGATCCTGTCCAGCGCTGGCGCATCCCGACGACTGGTGTCACGAGGAGCGGCCCTGGTCGCCTCCGCCGATGCTGCAGGCCATCGACCGCGAGGTGGGTTTCATCAAGGATGCCTTGAAGTTTTCCTATCTCATGCTGCGAAAGGATGGCCTGACGGTCGCGGAGAGGGGCCCAGACGTCTACCGTGTCGTCAGCGAGGTGATGGTAATGAAGGGGGATCGACGGGCGTGGCTGTGCAACGAGACCGGTCGCCCGCTGGTCGGGCGCCTCGACAGGGCCCGCTCAGAGGCCACTGCGGCGTTCGATCGGTGGCACCGTGGGGCGATCGTCCGCGTGGAGCACATCGAGCGCCGCGCCGGGATCGGCCGCATCGAGGGCTCGACGCGTGTCGAGCTGGTTCGTCCCGTCGAAGGCTAGGCCTCACTCGAACGCTTCCAGGGAGGATTTCTCGAAGAAAGGGTGCTGGCACGCGGTGCAGGTGACGAAGTAGACGGCCCCGCGGACGGACGGCTGCACGCGAAAATCCAGCGTCGCGCCGGTCTTCAGGCAGACTGGGCAGCGCATGCCCTTCATCCAGTACGCCACATCCGGCTGGCTGCGTGTGAAGCTCTCCACGTCCATGTGGATGGGAAAGCTGTAGCGGCAGCTCTTGCAGAAGGCCTTGTATTCGCCGTCGGTCACCCGGCTGTCGCGGGGGATCATGTACTCAGTGGAGTTCTTGCAGACGGGGCAGGGGATGTCCGCCAATCGCCGCTCGATGCTTTCAAAATCCATTGCGTGCGTCCGTGAGGTGCCCTCACTGTAACGGATCGGGCGCCTGTGCGCAATACGGCGGAGCGCTTTCAGATCGCCGCGCCAGACTGCTTCGAAACGGCCTTGTCAGGGAGAGACGCACTGGCTATACTACAGCCCGAGCAGCCTGGCGCGCGTAATCCGGTCTTCACTCGTGAACGTATGCACCTGATCAACGAAAACCTGGCCGTTGGCAACGCCCAAGACGCGGAGCGTCCCGTCCGGTTCATGACCGCGATCCTGAACGTGGCGGCGGAGAGCCAGATTGCTCCCCCGCCTGGGTTGGCCTACGCCTGGATTCCGTTTAAAGAGTTTGCCGAAGCCGATCCGACTCTGCTCGAGCAAGCGGTCGAGTGGCTCGGGCAGCACGAGAAGGACCACCGCCTGATGGTGTGCTGTCGAGCCGGCATGGGACGATCGGTGTCAGTGGTCATTGCCTACCTGTGCCTGATCAAAGGGGTGCCGTATCAGGACGCGGTCAAGCAGGTCGCCGCGCGCCGGCCGGGGGCGACGCCGCTCCCCAACCTGGAAGGCACCATTCGCCTCGTCCGCGAGCTGCGTGCAAAGCGGAACGGAGGCTATGCCGGAACTCCCTGAAGCCGAGACCATCGCCCGCCAGCTCAGCGCGCGGCTGCGCGGCGCAACGATCACCGAGTGTCGGATCGAGCGCGCGGACATCGTGCGCGAGGGCCGTTCCATGCTGCCGTGGTATCTGGGGGCCCGGCTGGTCTCGGCGAGCCGACTCGGGAAAAGCGTGGTCCTGGAAGCCGAGAGATCGGGCGAGACCCGCTATCTGGCCTTCGAGCTCGGCATGACCGGCCTCCTGTTTTTCACCCTGCTCGATCCCTCCTACCGGAAGCATACCCACCTCACCCTTTCGCTGACCGGCTCAGTTCCGGCGCTGTATTACTGGAACCCCAGACGGTTCGGTCGGGTCTACCTGCTCGACGGGCCTGGCCTGGCGCGGTTTGCCATGCGACGGTTTGGGTGCGATCCGTTGACGGTGCCCTGGGAAGACTTCCGGGCGGTGGTGGCGCGTCGGCGCGGGCGCCTCAAGGCCCTGCTCATGCATCAGCAGGTCATCGCCGGTATCGGCAACATCTATGCGAATGAGATACTATATCGTGCCCGTCTGCACCCCTATCGGGTGGCGAGCCGTTTGCAGGTCCGGACCGTCCGGCGCCTCTACGACGCGATGCGAGACGTCCTGAGCGAGGCCATCGTGGCCGGAGGTTCCAGCGTCCGGGATTTCCTGGCGCCTGATGGGACGAAGGGGGACTATTGGAAGCGGCATCAGGTGTACAACAAAGCCGGGCTTCCGTGTCCGGCCGGATGCGGGAGCACGATCCGCCGCTTGGCGGGCGAACGCAGCTCGTTCTACTGCCCGGCCTGCCAGCGGAGAAAATAGCCCGCCTTTTCAATCTCTTGACACCGTCTTCGGGCATTCCTTATAGTGGTCGCTTACCTTGGGGTGGGTTCCGGACCAACCTGCGAAGACCGTCCCCAGATAGGGCCTTTGTCCTAAAAAAATGGGCCTTTTGGTTGATTGTCATAGCGCAAGAATCTCTCTAGAATCCACTGCTTCCAGAGGTTGAAGGACCCCCAACCGCTCGCACGTTCAACCGAAGAGGACTCCCCATGGCGAAGGTATTGGAAGGCCCCGGGATGGGGCTGATGAAAAAGTGGGGCATCGCGGTCCCGCACTACGTCGTCGTCACGTCGGCGGAGGAACTGGCCACGCTCGGCGATGCCAACGACTGGCTCAAGAAGAGCAAGCTGGTCGTCAAAGCCCATGAAGCGCTGGGCTCGCGGTTCAAGCTCGGCCTCGTGAAGGTAGGGTTGGACCTGAGAGGCGCGCAGGCCGCCGCGAAAGAGATGCTGGGCCGGCAGGTCGGAAGCATAACGGTCTCCCAGGTGATCGTCTCAGAGATGGTGCCGCACAAGGAAGAGTACTATGCGGCGGTCAAGTCCACCCGCGAAGGGGCCGAGGTTCTGCTCGCCAACTGCGGCGGCATTGAGGTCGAATCGAACTGGGATCGGGTCAAGAAGCTGGCTGTTGTGGTCGGGGATACGCCGCCGCACGACGCGCTGGAAAAACTGGCGAAGGAGGCCGGCTTCTCCAAAGACTTGGCCAAGAAAGTCGCGGACTTTGCTGGCAAGCTGTTCGCCTGCTTCGATAATGAGGATGCCCAGTATCTCGAAGTGAACCCTGTTGTCGTTCGGGAGAGCGACGGTGAACTGGTCGCGTTGGACGCGGTAACGCTGCTGGATGCCGATGCCAGATTCCGCCATCACGATTGGAACTTCCCGTTCGCGGCGGAGTTCGGCCGGGCCTACACGAGGCATGAGCTGGATGTAATGGCGGTCGATTCCAAGATCAAGGGCTCGGTGAAGTTCATCGAAATCCCGGGCGGGGATACGGCGATGCTGCCGGCCGGCGGTGGTGCGAGCGTCTATTATTCGGACGCGGTGGTGGCCCGCGGCGGCAAGCTGGCCAACTACGCGGAATACTCCGGCGACCCGCCTGACTGGGCTGTGGAGGTCCTGACTGAGAAGGTCTGCTCGCTGCCGGGGATCAGGAACGTCATCGTAGGCGGCGCCATCGCCAACTTCACCGACGTGAAGAAGACGTTCGGTGGCATCATCGCCGGGTTCCGCAAGGCCAAAGCTGAGGGCCGGCTCAACGGTGTGAAGATCTGGGTGCGCCGCGGCGGGCCACGCGAGAAGGAAGGGCTCGAAGCGATGCGAGCGCTCCGCGATGAAGGGTTCGACATCCATGTTTTCGACCGCCATACCCCGCTCACCGACATCGTCGACATGGCGCTGCAGCAGCAGAAGAATTAACTCGAGCAGGACAGGCTACAGGGGAGATCCCGATGAGCATTCTGGCAACTAAGGACACTCGGGTCGTCATCCAGGGGGGTGCCGCCGGGCTGAACGCCGCGCGCCGCATGGCGGAGTTCTGCTACATGATCCGGCGTCCGCTGAACGTGGACGCCTTCGTGTACCCACCCGATGCGGGCAAGACGAACGAAGTTCCCTACGGCAGCGGCCTTCTGACCGTCCCGGTCTACAAGACGGTGGCGGAAGCCACGGCCAACCATTCGCAGATCAACACGAGCCTCGTGTACATCGGTGCGGACCGGGCCTGCGCGGCCGGCATGGAGGCGCTCAACGATCCGAAGATCCAGCTCGTCTCGATGATCACGGAGGGTGTGCCGGAACGGGACGCGAAGCTGCTGGCGCGGTATGCCCGCAAGCTCGGGAAGACCTTCAACGGCCCCTCGGCGATCGGTATCGTGTCGGCTGGCGAGTGCCGGCTGGGCGTGATCGGTGGCGCGTTCGACAATCTGGTGGCTTGCAAGCTCTACCGGGAAGGGTCCTTCGGGGTCATCACGAAGTCCGGCGGCCTCTCGAACGAGATCATCTGGATCTGCTCGCAGTTCGCCGACGGTATCACGACGGCCATCGGGATCGGTGGCGACGCGTATCCCGGCACCGACTACGTGACCTATCTGGAGAAGTTCGAGCAGGATCCCCAGACCAAGGCGGTCGTGATCGTCGGGGAGATGGGCGGGGAACTGGAAGAGCGTGCTGCCGAGTGGTACGGCTTGAAGAAGCGCCGGATCAAGCTGCTGGCGGTCGTCTCCGGGTTCTGCCAGGAGAGCCTGCCGAAGGGGATGAAGTTCGGGCACGCTGGCGCCAAGGAAGGCCTGAAGGGCGAAGGCTCGGCCCGCGCCAAGGCCGAAGCCTTCAAGAAAGCCGGCGCTATCGTCCCGGACACGTTCGGCGCGCTGGGACCGGCCATCAAAGCCGTCTATGAGGAACTAGTCAAGTCGGGCCAGGTGCGGCCGATTCCGGATCTGAGCCAGGAGGACCTCCCCAAGCTCCCCAAAACCGTGGAAGAAGGCATGAAGGCTGGTGAGGTGATGGTCACCCCGCTGATCAAGACCACGATCAGCGACGACCGGGGCGACGAGCCGTGCTACGACGGGTATCCCGCCTCCGAACTGATCAACAAGGGCTACGACATTCCGCACATCGTCGGTCTGCTCTGGGACAAGCGGTTGCTGTCGAAGCAAGAGGCGGAGATCATCAAGCGCATCATCATGCTCTCGGCCGACCATGGCCCATGCGTCAGCGGCGCGCTCGCGACGATCATCGCGGCGTGCGCCGGCATCGGGCTGTCCCAAGCCGTCGCCGCCGGTCTGATCATGATCGGTCCGCGCTTCGGCGGCGCCGTCACGGACGCCGGCCGCTGGTTCAAGCACGCCGTGGACAATAAGATGTCAGTGGACGAGTTCCTCACCTACATGAAGAAGGCTGTGGGTCCGGTCCCCGGCATCGGGCACCGAGTCAAGAGCGTCCGGAACCCGGACAAGCGTGTGAAGGAGTTGGTCTCCTACGTGAAGAGCCTCGGCATTCCGACCCCCCACCTGGACTTCGCCCTCGAGGTGGAGAAGGTCACCTCGGCGAAGAAGGACAACCTGATCCTGAACGTGGACGGGACGATGGCGGCGGTGCTGGTGGACCTCGGATTCCCGGTGGACAGCTTGAACGGCTTCTTCATCCTCGCCCGCACGATCGGCTTGATCGGGCACTGGGTGGATCAGAAACGCCAGGAGAGCCGTCTCATCCGGCTCTTCGACTACCTTGTCAACTACGCGGCACCCAAACGGCGGGAAGTGCCGCCGCTGAAGTAAGATGTTATACGTGAATCGTTATTCGGGGGAGCCAGAGAAAGAGTTGATATTCGGTTGAGCGAGACACGTTTAATGAATAACGTTTAACGATTAACGGAGAGAGAGATATGTCAGTCGAACTCGTCAAGAAGCTCTACGGGAAGATGCCCGACGCCGTGACCAGGGCCCGGAAGAAGTTCGGGCGCGGCCTCACCCTGACCGAAAAGATCCTGGTCTCCCACGTGGACAATTGGGAAACACAGGTCTGGGAGCGGGGCAAGGCGATGCTGGCGCTGCGACCAGACCGGGTGGCCATGCAAGATGCGACCGCCCAGATGGCCATGCTTCAGTTCATGCAGGCCGGCAAGAAGAAGGTGGCGGTACCGAGCACGATCCACTGCGACCACCTGATCCGGGCCGAGAGCGGCTCTCAGAAGGACCTGCTGCGCGCCATCGACGAGAACAAGGAGGTCTACAACTTCCTGGCGTCGGCTGCGAGGAAGTACGGGATCGGCTTCTGGAAGCCGGGTGCCGGGATCATCCATCAGGTCGTGCTGGAGAATTACGCGTTCCCCGGCGGGCTGATCATCGGGACCGACTCGCACACGCCCAACGGCGGCGGCCTCGGCATGCTGGCGATCGGTGTGGGCGGGGCGGATGCCGGCGAAGTCATGGCCGGACTGGCCTGGGAGGTGCTCCATCCCAAGCTGATCGGCATCCGGCTGACCGGCAAGCTGCAAGGCTGGGCGTCGCCCAAGGACGTGATCCTCTACGTCTGCGGCTTGCTCACGGTGAAGGGCGGGACCAACAAAATCTTAGAATATTTCGGCCCCGGCGCTGCGACCATCAGCTGCACCGGGAAGGGGACGATCACGAACATGGGGGCCGAGCTGGGGGCCACCACGTCCGTCTTCCCGTTCGATGACAAGATGGCGGCATATCTCCGGATCACCGATCGGGACGAGATCGCCAAGCTGGCCGAAGCGAACCGCGAGATGCTGGTGGCCGACCACGAGGTCGAGAAGTCGCCGGAGAAGTATTTCGACCAGATCGTCGAGATCGACCTCTCGAAACTGGAGCCCCACGTGGTCGGGCCACACACGCCGGACCTCGCGCGCCCGATCTCGAAGATGGCGGCGGAGGCCAAGGAGAAGGGCTATCCGGTGCAGCTCAAGGCGGCGTTGATCGGGAGCTGCACGAACTCGTCCTATGAGGACATCAGCCGCGCAGCGCACATCGCCCGGCAGGGCCTCAAAGCCGGGCTCAAGGCCAAGACCGCCTTCCTCGTCACGCCGGGCTCGGAGCGGATCTACCATACGATGAAGCGCGACGGGTTCCTGCAGACCTTTGAGGAGATGGGCGGGACCGTGCTCGCCAACGCCTGCGGGCCGTGTATCGGCCAGTGGAAGCGCGCCGATGCGGTCAAGGGGCGCGTGGATTCGATCATCAGCTCTTACAACCGGAACTTCCCGGGCCGCAACGACGGCCTGAACGAGACCATGTCGTTCCTGACGAGTCCCGAGATCGTGACGGCGGTGGCGTTCGCGGGCGACCTCACCTTCGACCCGGTGCATGGCGCCTTGAAGACGGCGGCCGGCAAGGAATTGAAGTTCGAGCCGCCGCAGGGTGAGGAGCTGCCGGCCAAGGGCTTTGCCAGGGGTGAAGAGGGCTACGTCCCGCCGGCCGAGGACGGTGAGTCGTTGCAGGTGGAGATCCCGCCGGGCAGTGAGCGGCTTCAACTGCTGCAACCCTTCCCGCGCTGGGACGGCAAGGACTTCATCAAGCTCCCGCTGCTGATCAAGACCAAGGGCAAGACCACGACCGACCACATCTCGCCGGCCGGCCAGTGGCTCAAGTACCGCGGTCATCTGGACAGGATCAGCGACAACATGTTCCTGGGCGCCACCAACGCCTTCTACCAGGAGATCGGCAAGGGGAAGGACGTGCTCACCGGCGAGTTCGGCCTGACCATCGCGCAGATCGCGCGCCGCTACAAGGCCAAGGGCATTGGCTCCGTGGTTGTCGGGGACGAGAACTATGGCGAGGGGAGCAGCCGGGAGCATGCAGCCATGTCCCCGCGGTTCCTGGGGGTGAAGGTCATCATCACGAAGAGCTTCGCCCGCATTCATGAGACCAATCTGAAGAAGCAGGGCATTCTGGCCCTGACCTTCGCCGATCCCAAGGACTACGACCAGGTCGAGGAGACCGACCGGATCAGCGTGACGGGGCTGCAGGGGCTGGCTCCTGGCAGGCCGGTCACGGTCGTCATTCACAAGGCCGATGGCAAGGACATCACGATCCAGGCGAATCACAGCCTGACGGAGCAGCAGATTGCGTGGTTCAAGGCGGGATCAGCCTTAAATGCGCTGAACTAAGAAGAGTTGAACGAGGAAAAATCATGACGACAAAAGCATCCAAAATTATCTATACCAAAACTGATGAAGCGCCAGCACTGGCCACCTGTTCTTTCCTCCCGATTGTCAAGGCCTTCACAAAGGCGGCCGGCGTGTCCGTCGAATTGAGGGATATCTCTCTGGCAGGGCGAATTCTCGCTGTGTTTCCCGACTATCTCACGGAGAGCCAAAAACAATCGGATGATCTGGCCGAATTGGGGGAGCTCGCCAAGGCGCCGGAAGCCAATATCATCAAGCTGCCCAACATCAGCGCCTCGATTCCCCAAATCAAAGCGGCCATCAAGGAATTGCAGAGCCAGGGGTACAAGGTTCCCGATTATCCCGAGGACCCGAAGGACGACAAAGAGAAGGAGATTAAGGCGCGGTATGACAAAGTGAAAGGGAGCGCCGTCAACCCGGTGTTACGTGAAGGCAACTCGGATCGCCGGGCGCCGCTCTCGGTCAAACAACATGCCAAGCAACATCCGCACAAAATGGGACCATGGACTTCAGACTCCAAGACGCATGTCGCCCATATGACTCGGGGAGATTTCCGATCCAATGAGAAGTCGATGACGGTCGCCGAGGCGACCGACGCGCGTATCGAGTTCGTCGGCCAGGACGGCAAGACCACGGTGCTCAAGCCCAAACTCTCTCTACAGGCCGGCGAAGTCATCGACGCCACCTTCATGAGCCGCCGCGCCTTACGGGAGTTCCTCGAGGCGCAGATCGAGGACGCCCAAAAGCAGGGCGTGCTGTTCTCGATCCATCTGAAAGCGACCATGATGAAGGTCTCGGACCCCAAGATCTTCGGTCATGCGGTGTCGGTGTTCTTCAAGGACGTGTTCGACAAACACGCCGCCGTGTTCCAAAAGCTGGGCGTCGATCCCGACAACGGTCTCGGTGACCTCTACGCGAAGATCAAGACCTTGCCGGACGATCAACGGGCCTCCATCGAAGCCGACATTCAGGCGGTGTACAAGAAGCGGCCTCCGCTGGCGATGGTGGACTCCGATAAAGGGATCACCAACCTGCATGTCCCCAGTGACGTGATTATCGACGCCTCCATGCCGCCGGTCATTCGCGACTCCGGGAAAATGTGGGGTCCCGACGGCAAGCTGCACGATACCAAGGCGGTCATCCCCGACAGCAGTTATGCCCCGGTCTATCACGAGGTCGTCGAATTCTGTAAAAAGCACGGCGCCTTTGATCCGAGAACCATGGGGAGCGTTCCCAACGTCG
>VBOK01000050.1 GCA_005877565.1 Nitrospirota bacterium | reverse complement strand
TCGCTTCCTCCAGCTGGTGCTCCACCTCGGAGAGCTGGCCTAGATTCACGAGGTCGGCCTCAATCGCAGGTCGCTGTTCCGTCTCCTTGTCAAGGGCGAGCGCCCGCTCGTAGAGACTGCGCGCCTCAGCCCAGCGGCCGCGTTTCTCCGACAATGTGCCGAGATTGCTCAGATTGCTCGCCATGGCCCGCCGCTCGCCCAGCTCTGTGTTGAGCGTGAGCGCCCGCTGGAAGCTCTGCTCTGCCTGGTCCGCCTCGCCTTTCGCCTGCTGGAGCAGCCCCAGGTTGTTCAGGACGGCAGCCTCGCCCAGACGATCGCTGACCTCCCGGGCAAGAGCCAGCGCCTGGGTGTAGAAGGCGAGGGCAGCGGCGTGATCGCCCATCAGGTGTGCCGCCTGCCCTCGGTAGCTCAGGCTGTCGGCGATGAGCGCCCGATCACCCAGTTCTAGCGCGATCCCATGCGCCTGGCGATGGAATTCGGCGGCCTTGCCAGGGTCGCCCTGGAGACCGGCGACCGCGCCCAGGTTGTTCAGAGCGCCGGCCAATCCGGGCCGGTCGTCGATGCTTTCGGCCAGGCGGCGCGCCTCGTCGAAGAACCGGCCGGCCCGCGCCACATCGCCACGAGACAGCGCGCGTTGCCCCTTGTCACGGAGGTCCTGTACCTGGGTGGCGAACAGGTGGGGGGCAGGCCCAACGGCTCCGCCGAAGCAGCCTCCGGCCACAAGCACCACCAGCAGGATGCTGAGGCGGGCGATGATCATTCCCTGACCAGGTCGTCGTGGCGCAGGCTCCTCGGGACGGGAACGGTCCGCTCTTCCGCGTGGGCCGCTCGTCCCTTCGCTGCGTAGGTGCTGGTCGGCCAGGTCTGTTGCGCCCCTGTCACGATCTCGTCCACGTCCTCCAGCGTCCCCTCCACCGACCGCAGGAGGGGCAGCACGTCCTCCGTGATGGCCTTCACGTTGTCCACGGAGCCCTGCAACGAGTCCACCACTCCAGGAAGCTTGCCGGTCGCCGCTTTCACGTCCCGCATCGCGTCGGAGGCCCGGTCCACGCTGGCGCGGACGCTGGCCGTAATGGCGGGGAGCTGTTCAGTGGTAGAGAGCGTGGCCTCGCGGACTGCCGCCGTGGTCTCCTTGACGTTCTGCAAGATGGCCGGCAGCCGCGTCGAAGCTTCCCGCACATGATTGAGCGTCTCGTGGCCGGTCTGCACCGTCGCCTGCAGATCTTGCGTGATCGCCTCGACCCGGACCAATGTCTTCTTGACGGTCTCCACCAGAGGCCTGACCTCGGCGACCACATCCGTGACATTGAAGGGCTCTTCCGACACGATGTGACCGCCATCCACGACCACGGGCCTGTTCCTATGACCCACGGTGATCTCGATCTGCGGCTCTCCTACGAGACCGCCGGACTTACCGATCTTGGCGACCGAGTCCTGCCGGATCTTGTCCCGGTACTTCTTGAGAATCTCCATGGTCACCTTGGCGTCGTTCTGCTCAGTAACCTCGACCTTGGTGACCTCGCCGATCTGGATTCCCAGGAGCATCACCTGCTTGCCGGGCTTCAAGCCGAAGCCTTCACTGAACACCGTGTTGATGTGGTACTTCTCTTCAAACAGGTTCTCGCTTTGCGCCACCAACACCAGAACGCCGACGAAGACGAGAATCGGCACCAGCACAAACCAGCCGACGATCTGGTGGAGACGGGTCTGCGACAGGCGGTGTGAGTAATGCATGGCTGTTTCTCCTTTACTGGGATTCAAAAAAATCTTGCACCATCGGATCATCCACCAGCGGAGCCTCGGCCGGCGGACAGGTGGCCACAAGGCGACCGTCCCGGAGCAGGACTAGGCGGTCCATCACGCGTAACAGACTGGTGGGCGCATTGACGGTGGCAACGATCGTCGGCCGGCCTGCCCTCCGGTACCGCTCCAGGATCTTCCGGAGCCGGACGAGCTCATCGGCGTCCAACCCGAGCAGTACCTCGTCCACGCACAGGATGTCCGGGTCCATCACCATGGCCCGCGCGAGCGCCGCCTGGCGTGCATCCCCCAACGTCAGGTCGGCCGGCATCCGGTCGCGAAAAGCGTCCACGCCGCATTCCGTCAGGCGTGCCAGCACCCGCTCCCGGATCTCGGTCTCCGGAAAGACGGTGTGATAGCGAAGTGGGAGCGCGATGTTGTTAAAGACGGTCATGTTGCTGATCAGCGCGGGTTGGGCGAAGACGAACCCCACCCGCTGGCGCAGCGCCAGGAGCTGCTCCTCCGTCGCGCGGGCCGGATCCGCGTCCAGCACCCGCACCGTCCCCGACGCGGGCGCCTCTAATCCCGCACAGAGCCTGAGCACGAGGCCCTTGCCGGACGCATTGGACCCCACCAGGGCGACGGCCTCGCCCCGGTATACGGCGAAGCTGATGTCTTCGACGAGCGTCCGATCCCTTTCACTCGCCGAGACGTGGTCCAATGTGATCACCGTTTCCGACATGGTCAGAGGTAAAACCCGACCGACACGATGATGTCGAGGAACAGGCAGGCCGTGACCGTGTTGAGCATCGCCCGCGTCGTCTGCTGGGGCACCTCGGTGGTGGCGCCCACGACGGAAAGCCCGTGATGGCAGCAGATGACGGCGATGGTGAATCCGAACAGGACACTTTTGATGACGGTGACCAAGATATCAGCGGCTGAGAGCGCTTCCTCGATCTCCTCCAGGTAGACCTGGATGGGAATGGTGAGGTGGACCTTGGCCACCAGGAATCCGCCCACGATGGCGATAAAATCGAAGTAGATCGTCAAGCAGATCATGGCCACGATCACCCCGGCCACGCGCGGCATCACCAGGAAGCGGATCAGGCTGATGCCCATCGCATCGAGCGCGGCGATCTCTTGGCCGACCTGCATGTTGCCCAACTCCGTGCAGATGGCAGTCCCCGACCGCCAGATCACGATGAAGGCCGTAAGGAGCGGCCCCAGCTCGCGGACCACCGTCAGCTCGATGATCTTGGCCAGAAAGGCGCCCGCCCCAACCTGTGGGAGCGTGGTCCCTGCCTGGATGATGATGATGAGGCCCAGCATCAACGCGATCGCCCCAACGACCGGAAGCGCGTCGACTCCGGTGAACAGGATCTGGCGGGTGATGACTCCGAAGACCTCGCCACGTCCGCGCCGCGCGGGCGAGAAGAGTTCTCGGAAAGCACGCAGACCAAGGTCGAGGACCGCCGCCGCGAACTCGAGGCCCTCGACCGTCTTCCTGCCGGTCCTGGCAATCACATTGGGCGCGGAGAGGGCTTACCCTCTCGGGACGTTCTGCTTCTCCCAGTCTGCCAGGAATTTCTTCAAGCCGACGTCGGTCAGGGGATGCTGGACAAGCTGCTTGAAGACGGCAAACGGCATGGTGCAGATGTCCCCTCCGATCTTGGCGGCCTCCACCACGTGCCGAGGATGGCGCACGCTGGCCACGAGCACCTTCGTCTTGAAGTGGTAGTTCCGGTAGATGGTCACGATGTCCTGGATGAGCCCCATGCCGTGCTCGCTGATGTCGTCCAGCCGGCCGATGAAGGGACTGACGCACCAGGCGCCGGCCTTGGCCGCCAGGAGGGCCTGGCTCGGCGAGAAACACAGCGTGACGTTGACCTTGATCCCTTCCGAGGCCAGCGCCTTGCAGGCTTTCAAGCCTTCCGGAATCAGCGGGACCTTAACCATGATGTTCTTATGGATCTTGGCGAGGTCCTTGCCCTCTTTGATCATCGCGTCGGCTTCGACGCTGACGACCTCGGCGCTGACCGGGCCGTCCACAATCGAGCAAATTTCCCGGAGGAGGTCCTTGAAGCTGCGTCCTTCCTTGGCCACCAGCGATGGATTGGTGGTCACGCCGTCCAGGATGCCCCAGCTGGTCGCTTCCTTGATCTCTTTCGCGTTGCCGGTATCCAAAAAGATCATCATAGGGAACCTCCAGGTGAAGGAAACCGTGTTTGTGCGGGTCCTATATGCTATTCTAGGAGAACACCGCGGGCTTTGCAAATAAGAACCATGTTAGCTTCGTCCTGAACCAAGGGGGTTCACATGTCTCGGTCGGTGATCGTTTTGGTGAGTCTGTTGCTGCTCGCCGGATGCGCGAGCAATCCATATCTGGAACAGTCGCTCAAGCCAGCGGCCCAACGGCACGAGAGCAAGGACTGGTTCGAGAAGGAGTGGGGCAAGCCTTCCGGCGCCTCAAAGCGCTTCTGGGGCGGGGAGACCTGGACCTACTACCGGATCGCCGGTGGCACCCAACGCATCCTGGGCGGGATCAATCCGCACGAATGCGAGATCACGCTGTACTTCAATAAGGAAGGCACGCTGGACGACTACAGCTATTCGTCAGGCTGCTAAAACTGTGCCGAGCTGAGCTTCTTCTGGTAGTTGGCGCGGCAGGTCTCGCTGCAAAAGAAGACCCTCTGCCCGCTCTGTTCAAGGAAGTACGCTCCTTCCTTCGGAATGAACATCCCGCAGACCGGATCCTGGACCATCTCGGAGGGCCTGCCTGACGTCCCGACGGATCGCGTCACGTCTTGGCTCTTGCCGAAGAGACCCTGCAGGGCGCTCTTCACCATGAAATACACAATGACGAGCAGGACCCCGAGGACGATGAATCGCCACAACATGACGGGAGCGTATCAGAACCGACGAAGAGGGGTCAAACGAGGTTTACCGCCTGCCTTCCGGCCCGCCGCGTTCCCGCAGCAGCCGCTCATGCATCTCCTTCTGAAACCTTACGGTGAAAAGGAGGAACTTTACTTGCTGCTCGGGCGTCAGCAAGTCGCGCGCCACTTGCAGGCGTTCCCGCCGCAAGCCCGTCATAGCGTCTTCCACCGCATAGACCCGTTCTAGCGTCTGCCGCAACGCGCTGTTATCGGCCGGGCTGCCTCCCGCAGGCGGAGTCCCTTCAGGGACGCGCCCACCGTCGTTGGGTTGCCCGCGCCGCATCTCCTTGCGCAGCCCCTTGGCTTGCTCACGCAAGGCCTGCACGGCTTCCTGCCGCTGGCGCCGCAAGTCTTGCGCTTTCTGGTCCAGTTGCTCCAGCCGCTGGGTAAACCTGGTACGGGTGGCCTCGTCCAGTTTCAAGGCTTGTAGCAGTTTCTCCCTCCGCTTGGCTTCGAAGTGCCGGATGCGTTCCTCCATGTCTTTGCCGCCGCGTTCCGGCGTCGTTATGCGGTCAAGCTCTTCCATCGCCGGTGGCGCTGGCGATGAGCCACCCTGTCGACCTGGCTCCTGGGCCACGGTCAATGACATCGGCGCCACCAGCACCAGGATTAAGGCTGAGACAGCTTGGATTCCACGCGTGATCGAGTTCATATCCTCCCACGTGCTCCTTTTTTAAATGCCGGCAAATAACCGGTCCATGGTCTGGCGATCCAGTTGCGTCGCCATCTCGACCAGGACCATGTCGGGATCATCCTCCCAGGATGGCGCCCAGTCCGCATCGTCGAGACTCGGCAGGTCCGCAGCGTTAGGACCCTGCGTCACAGATTGCCCGGACGGCACCGGTCCTGTATCGAGCAGGCCTTTCAGGGACCAGGCGCCGACGACGAGCAACAGCGACGCCGCGAAGGCCAACGACCAGCCCGGCGCCCGGATCACGTTCCACGTGCGCCGGGCAGAGGGTTGCTGGCGGGCCACCTCCCGGCGGACCCTCTGCGGAAATCCCCTCCAGAACTGGTCACCGGGGTCTGGCACCGCCATCCCCTTCACCCGGACGAGGACCTGGCGGACCGCCTCCATCTCTGCACGGCAGCCCGCGCACCCGTTCAGGTGGGTAGTGACATCCCGGACGCGGGACGGCTCCAGGTCCAGTTCCAGGTACGGTACGGTCAATTCCTTGATTTCATTGCAGGTCATGTTCATCCCTCACCCGCCATCAGGGCACGGCGGAGCTTGTCCACCGCATGATGGTAATTGGCCTTCGCGGTCCCTTCGGAACAGCTCATGATCACCCCGATCTCCGAGAAGGCATGGTCGTGGTACACGCGCAGCACCAGGGCCTCCCGCTGCCTGGCCGGCAGGGTTCGGATCGCCTGCCCCAGACGGTCCCTCAGCTCGGACCTGGCAACCTGCGTAAAGGTATCCTGCGGGGCCGCGAGCGCCAACTCTTCCACGTCCTCATGCACCAGCCGGGCCCGATCACGCAGCGCGTTACGGCATTGGTTGAGGCAGATCTGGTAGAGCCAGGTGCGAAAGCTAGACTCGCGCTTGAAGGACCGATGATGGAGGAAGGCCTGCACGAAGGTCTTCTGCGCCAAGTCGGCCGCGTCGGCATGGTTCTCCAGCATCCGGTACGCCAGGTTGTAGACGGTCTTCTGATGGCGCATGACCAGCTCTTCGAAGGCCGACTCGTCGCCGGCCGCGTAGCGGTCCAATAGTTGGTAGTCCGAAGTCGCCATCCCGCCCGCCCCTACCTCTTACACTTCCTGAGACACGCCATTTCGGCAAAGGTGACACGGAAAAACCAGGAAAAATGCGACACCTCCCTGGCCGACCCGATTTCCGTTGTTCATTCCCAGGTTTCCCCGATTGTCTTTCGGCTGGCGATCAGGCTATGATGCCGGGCACCCATGTTCAAGGAGGAGGGTTTTGCACATCATGACTGTACGCCGGACCTCTAAAACGAAGCACAAAGACCCCGCCTTTGACACGAAGAACTCGCGCCGAGCGACCCCGCGCCTCACCCCGCGCGAGCGTCAAGTGCTGAGCCTGGTGGCCCACGGGTACACCAGCAAGCAGATCGGCGAGAAGCTGGGCATCAGCCCGCGCACAGCCGAAACGCACCGCGTCAACATCGGGCGCCGACTCGGCATCCGGAACGTGGCGCAGATGGTGCGCTACGCCATCGAAAACAAACTCTGAGAGAGCCGCGGACGGCTACCAGGACACGCCCCCCGCGTGTCACACCCCGCGCAGAACTCGCCCGGTGTGGGAAGCCTTCACGCCCGCGACCTCCTTGGGCGTGCCCGCGGCGACGACTTCGCCGCCGCGGTCGCCGCCTTCCGGCCCCAGGTCGATGATCCAGTCAGCGTTGCGGATGACGTCGAGGTTGTGCTCGATCACCACGACGGTGTTGCCGGACTCCACCAAGCGGTTGAGAACCTCGAGGAGCTTCTGGATATCGGCGAAGTGCAGGCCGGTGGTGGGCTCGTCCAGAATGTAGAGCGTGCGCCCGGTCGCCCGTTTGGAGAGCTCGCGGGAGAGCTTCACCCGCTGCGCTTCGCCGCCCGAGAGGGTCGTGGCCGACTGGCCGAGCTTGATGTACCCGAGCCCCACGTCGAAGAGCGTCTGCAGCTTGCCCTTGATGAGGGGCAGGTGTTGAAAGACCGCCAGGGCTTCCTCGACGGTCATGTCGAGGACATCGGCGATGCTCTTCTCCTTGTGCCGGACCTCCAGGGTCTCCCGATTGTACCGTCGGCCCTTGCAGACCTCGCAGGTCACGTAGACGTCCGGCAGGAAGTGCATCTCGATCTTGATCAGTCCGTCGCCCTGGCATGCCTCGCACCGTCCGCCCTTCACGTTGAACGAGTAGCGGCCTAACTTGTAGCCGCGCACCCGCGACTCGGGCAGGTTTGCGAAGAACTCCCGGATGTAAGTGAACAGGCCGGTATAGGTCGCCGGGTTGGACCGCGGCGTGCGCCCGATCGGCGACTGGTCGATGTTGACGATCTTGTCAAGATGCTCGATACCTTTGATGTCCGAGCATCCCGTGATCCACGGTTTCTTAGGAACTCCGCGTTCTCGCTCGCCGTATAAAAGCTGCCGCAGGCTCCGGTACAGGACATCGAAGAGCAGCGTGCTCTTGCCGGACCCTGACACGCCCGTCACGCACGTGAGCAGCCCCAGCGGGACCTTCACCGCGATGTTTTTCAGGTTGTGCTCCCGCGCCCCGACAACAGTGAGGTGGCGGCCGGCCTGCCGGGCCCGATGCGGCAGGGTAATGTTCATATCCCCGCGCAGGTACTGCCCGGTCAGCGATTCCTTGTCGGCCATGATTTCAGCTGGTGAGCCCTGAGCGACAACTGCGCCCCCATGCACGCCTGGGCCAGGCCCCAGGTCAAGAATGTAGTCCGCGCGCCGCATCGTCTCGGCGTCGTGCTCGACCACGATTACGGTATTGCCGAGATCCCGGAGCCGAAGCAGCGTGTTCAACAGCCGCTGGTTATCCCGCTGGTGCAGGCCGATGGACGGCTCATCCAGGATGTACAGCACGCCGACCAGGCCGGACCCGATCTGCGTGGCCAGGCGGATGCGCTGGCCTTCCCCGCCGGAGAGCGTGGCCGCGGCCCGATCCAGCGTCAGGTAGTCCAGGCCAACGTTGATGAGGAAGCCCAGCCGCTCGCGGATCTCCTTCAGGATGCGATGCGCGATGAACTGTTCGCGCTCGGTGAGCTTCAACCGACGGAAGAACTCGGCAGCGTCACGGATCGAGAGGCGCGTGACCGCTGCGATGGACTTCCGGTCGATCAGGACCGAGAGGCTTTCGGGCTTCAACCGGTCACCCTTGCAGATTGGGCACAGCGTCAGGGTCTCGAAATCGTCTTCTTCATATTCATCGTCTTCGCTGAACACCGGGCAGCCCCTGGGCGGCTCGTGGCCCAGGCCGTCGCAGGCGGGGCACGCTCCGTGCGGGCTGTTGAAGGAGAAGAGACGAGGGGTGAGCTCCGAGTAGCTGAACCCGCAGCGGACGCAGGCCAGCTTCTCGCTGTAAATCAGGTTTTTCTTTCCGTCGAGGTCAATGACCACCAGGCCATGGGCTTGCTTCAGCGCAATCTCCAGCGAGTCCGCCAACCGCTGCATCGTCGGGTCGTCGTGCTTGAGCACCACGCGGTCCACCACGATCTCGATGGTGTGCTTCTTCTGCTTGTCCAGCGCGATCTCCTCGGCCAGGTCGTGCGGCTTGCCGTCGATCCGTGCCCGGATGAACCCCGCCCGGCGCGAATCTTGAAGTTCCTTTTTGTACTCGCCCTTGCGGTCCCGGACGATGGGTGCCATCACGGAGAGCTTCGCGCCCTCCGGCAGCGCCATGAGGGCATCCACCATTTGCTGGACTGTCTGAGCAGTGATCGGATCGCCGCACTGCGGGCAGTGCGGGCGGCCGATCCGCGCGAAGAGCAGGCGGAGGTAGTCGTAGACCTCGGTGACGGTTCCGACGGTGGAGCGGGGATTGCGCGACGTGGTCTTCTGCTCGATGGCGATGGCCGGCGAGAGTCCCTCGATAGAATCCACGTCCGGCTTGTCCATCTGTTCAAGGAACTGGCGAGCGTAGGCCGAGAGGGACTCCACGTAGCGGCGCTGGCCCTCGGCGTAGATCGTGTCGAACGCCAGCGACGACTTGCCGGAGCCGGAAAGGCCGGTGATCACGATCAGTTTGTCACGAGGGAGCGTGAGGTCCAAGTTCTTGAGGTTGTGCTCCCGCGCGCCCTTGATGACGATAGAGCGAGGATCCGGCATAGCCGTCATTCTAACCGACGCATTACACCCCGACAAGGTCCGCTGAGCGGGTCCTGTCACCTGCGGCTCTGGGGTCCTGTCGGCGAGCTACCCCGCTGAGCGGCGCCTTCCGCCGTCGAAGCCCCGCGGACTCGGCTGTAGGCGCTCTGGCTCATCGGGGCGCCCCGCTCGCCGCCACCCCGCCGCCTCCGGCCACATCGGCTGGATCGGCGCCACCCCTCTCGTATCCGCGAAGTCACTTTTGCAAAGGAACCTGTGTCAAAAGGAATGTTGCGATGCCGAACCGGTCGCAAATTGCGACCGGTTCCAGGTTTTAGCCATCTTTTCGGGCGGTTATAAACTTGAAGTGCCAATTTTGAACACCAAGTTGAAAGGAGATTAAGAGGTGGTGACGATTGACATTATGTCATATTTGACATATAGTGACGAGGAAGGCAGTCGGTGAAGAAGCCAGAGGCCGAGAGGCCGATCGTCTGGCTCCGCGGCGAAGTGAAGACGCCGCCGTTTTCCAAAGAAGCCAGGATCGAGGCCGGCTACCTGCTCAGGCTGTTGTAACGCGGCGAAACGTTGGCGCTCCCGCACTCGCTGCCGATGCCGGCTCGGGCCACGGTGCCATGAACTGCGCGTCAACGACGCGGCTGCCACATTCCGTATCATGTACCGTGCCGATCCCGACGCCGTCGTCATTCTGGAGGTCTTCAGCAAAAAGACGCAGCAGACGCCCAGGACGATCATCGAAGCCTGCAAACGCCGGCTGCGCGACTACGACCGACTGACGGGCGAACGAGAGGTGGAGGAATGAAAAAGAGCAAGCGCGAGAAACTCAAAGCGGCCGGATGGACTGTCGGGTCGGTGCAGGAGTTTCTGGGCTTGTCGGATGCCGACGCCGCGCTCATCGAGATGAAGCTGTCCTTGAGCCGCAGCCTTCGCGAGCGCCGACAACGGCGCGGCCTTTCGCAGGTCGAGCTCGCAAAACGCCTGCGTTCCAGCCAGTCCAGAGTAGCCAAGATGGAAGCGGGCGACCCGTCCGTTTCCATGGACTTGCTGGTCAGCTCGCTTCTCGTCCTCGGGGCCAAGCCCACCGATCTCAGTCGGACGATTCGAACCTAAGCGAAAGGATTGCCATGCATAGTACCCAAAAGAATGCCATACGTTTCAATCTAGAATCAGCTCGTGACAGAGCCCAGCAAGAAGCAGATCTGTTGCGGCTTATGCTCCGGGAACTAATTTTGTTATGGGAGCAAGGCATCATTGCCGCGCGTGCTGAAAAAGCAGCGGCCGTCAAAGCAAAATTCGAGACTGCAAGAAAACTTACGGGAATGTAACCCCTTTCTCACCCAAGCTCCGCATCTACTTCCGCCCGCGGTGACAGCCGTTCAGTGAATATTGACACCTCCCCCAAAAGCGCAGAGAATCGCCACAATCCATCGTTAATATTCCAATCAGCATACGATAGGAATCAGG